>JAUWJC010000042.1 GCA_030607895.1 Pirellulales bacterium | reverse complement strand
GATTTTTTGGAAATTCTTGGGCGAGGCCTTGACAAACTGAATGAGCCCGCTCAAACTCAAGATACTGGGTTCAGGGTAATTCATCTTGGGAAGCTCCCGAGAGCCCTGAAAACCCGTGAACGGTTACGATAGACGTAGCATTCGCTCCCCTCATCGGTAAGAAAGCTGAACGCCAGGACCTTATGGCCGCCTGCACAGCCCAGATAATGAACACCACTGAGCCGCCGGTCGGCGAACCTGGCCAACGGGCGCAGTTCCGGCCGATCGACAAGCCGCTTTCCCTGGCCCAGTCGGGCCAAGGCATCGGTGGATGGGCCGATCGAGAGGAGCAGGTAGTCATCGCGCAGACCCACGGCCGCAACCAAAGAGGCTAAAAGGGATTGGGGATTAGGGATTGGGGATTAGAGTCGAGTTCCAATCCCTAATCCCCAATCCCTAATCCCTGCCGCCGCTTGCCGCTTCGCGTCGAGAAAGGTGGGTGGAAAGATCGGTTCGTGCAGGGCCACGATGACCGGCTTGTCGCGGTTTTTCTCCAAGTCCTTGCGCATCCAATTCCAGGTCGCCTCGTCGAAGACCGCCAGGCCTTCCGTCCCCGCGCCGCGGGCTCGCGGTCCGGCGAAGTGAACAGGAAATGCAGGCCGCCGTAGTCGAAGCTGTACTGGGCCGGGCCGAAAACCTTCTCGAAATCGTGCGGCCAGTTGTCGCCCGGCATGATGACGCAGGGTGTCTTCAGGTGCTTGTCGAGGTACGTTCTGAAAAACTTCTGACGCCTCAGCGCGAGCGGTTCGGGCCGTTGCGGATCGGTCACCGGGGCGGGATGTGCGTTGTTGTCGCCGGTTATCATGACGAAGTCCGGCTTCAACTCCCGATCGATGTAACCCAGAGCCTTGGCAATGAACTCCAGCCGGGAGGCGTCCAGGTGAAGATCGCTGATCCAAGCGAACGTGAACAGGGGGGGCCGTTCGGTTTGCGCCCAATCCGGCGCTCGTTGGCGAACCTTGGGAGCGAACCAGGCGGTGAGCCTCCCGACTCTCTCGGCCACCGAAGTGCCGTTTTTCTTATTCTGCCGCCGTTGCGCGGCGCACGGCATTGCCGTGCCGAGAACCGACGCCGCGAGCAGGCCAATCACCGCAGCGCCGCGAAGCCGCAAGCGGCCAGGTTCACTTCTTCTTCGAGACCGCATGGATGCTGTAGGTGCGCGGATAGCTTGGCCCCTCGTGGCAGGTTTTTCCCACGGCAATCTTCGGCTGTCCGGCGGCGCTCAAGATGGTCATCTTGTCGGCAGTGTCGGTGTCGAATTCCACTACTCCGGCGTTCTGGGCGCCGGCCGTATCGCCGGTATGCCCGCCGAAGAAATATCCCTTTCCAACGTTCGCGCGTCCTGCAACCGGCTCGAACGGAAAAGTCTGGAGGCCCGTGCCGGCGTTGGTTCGGGTCTTGCCGATCCCGGTCAACTGGTAGCGGTCTCCCTTCTTCTGGAAGATCAGTGGCGTGATGACCCGATCGCGCTGCGCGGCGCCGTTGTCGTTGAAGAAGCTCCAAGTTTCGAGCAGATAGCCGCCGTCGGAGAATTCCTGTTTGTAGTCCGACATCTTATCGACCAGCCAGACGATCCCGGCGCCGCTATCGACGGTGCCGCGCGACTTGAGGCCCTTCTCGTTGCCCACAATGCCCGGCGGCGGTGGTGGCGGCAGCAGCACCCGGGCGATTGCGACAAGGCGTTTCTTCATCGGGTCGGTCGTGTTGGCTTCCAAGTCCTCGGTCACATCCTTGGAGCCGAGGGCCAACAGTGCGTCGGGTTTACCCAACAGTTGGTACACTCGCCGGCCAGCCAGACTTGCTCGGCCCCCTGACACAGGCCGGCCAGACCGATTCGGCCCGGATCGACATCCCCGCGCGTGAGCAGATAGTCCAGGCCGCGGAGCGTATCGAAGACCTGGATTCCCATTACCGGGATACCGGCGGCGGAGCTTGCCGCATACAGGCCGGCATAAGGCGCGCGGCGCTTGCCGATGTGAGGGTCGTCGATGAAAAGAACGACGTAGCCCAGCTTGGCCATGTGGTAAACGAAGTTTCGGTAACAGGGCCAGTTGTAGTGTCCCAACCAGCCGGGCGGAACGACGATGGCCGGTTTTCGGCCGGTGTTGTTCTTATCGCGGATTACGTTGGCGGAAACGTAAGCCCGCTGGGCCCAAAGGTAACATGACCTGCTCGATGATCAGATCGCCTTCCTCTTTCCGATACATCAGGGCGGCCTTCATCGGCTCGCGCTTGGGGAGGCTCAGCACTTCGGAAAGGTCTTCGAGCACCTGCCCGCGGCGCTGCTGCCAGTCTTGTTGAGTGTCGGGGACGGCGGGCAGTTCGGCCGCCATCTTGCCGGCACGTGCCCCCAAGTATTCCAAAACCGAAAGCGGCTCTCCGGCGGTGCCGGAACTCGCAACCGCGGCGACAATACATACGGTCGAAAGCAAAACGGCAAGTCTCTTGGGCATGATCGTAAGCTCCTGTGTTCGAGAAACCTCCACATTAACCCGCGACCGGTGGTCGCGGATCGTAAAGCGGCCAAGCGGCGTCCCAACCGCGACCGGTGGTCGCGACTTTATGACCGTCGCATATCAAGGTAACCGAAACGCCGGCGGCACGCAAGGTTCTCGGGGGCTACGATACCTTGGGCCTGAAGAACAGGCTGCCCACGGCAACCGCAAGATAGACGGCCCCGGCAATGATGATGATGGTCGGCCCGGTTGGCAAATCGTGCGTGTAGCTGTAGCAGAGGCCCGACGCGATGAATGCCATGCAGAACAGCACACCCAGCGCCATCATCTGCCACAGTCGCCGGGAGAACTGCCCGGCCACGGCCGCCGGCAAAGTCAACAGGGCAATCACCATTACTATGCCGACTACCCGGACCAGCAGCACCACCGTCAGTGCGGTTAAGCACAGTAGCAGCAAGTAGTAGCACTTCACACGCACGCCGCGCAACTCGGTAAACTCCTCGTCGAAGCAGACGGCCACGAACTTATTGTGAAAGCAAACCGCCAGGCCGACCACCAGCGCGTCGAGCGCGGCCACCAGCCAAAGGTCGTGCCGCGAAATCAGGAGGATGTTTCCGAACAGGTAGCTCATCGGATCGACGTAGCCGGGCGTTTTTGCAAGAAAGAGCAACCCGACCGCCATGCCAATGGCCCAAAGCGCGCCGATCACGGTGTCTTCGCGCTCCCGGGCGTAAAGGCTCACCATGCCAATCACAAGCGCGGCCAACAGCGAGGCGGCCACGGCGCCGTACATTGGCCGGCACCACTCCAGGCCGACGACCGTTTGCAGATACAAACCTGCACCGATGCCGCCAAGCACGCAATGGGAAATCGCACCGGCAATGTAACTGATCCGCCGTGCCACAACGTAGGCCCCGATAATGCCGAACGCGATGCTGGCCAGAACGCCCGCCACAAGCGCGTATCGCAGGAAGGGAATGTCGGGATCGGCCAGGGCATCAAGGAATTCAATCACGGGTCTGTTCCTGGTGATGGACCACGTGCATATCCGTGCCATAGATATTCCGAATGACATCACCCGTGAGCCGGCTTGTGGGATGAACGAACACCCGCCGGTTTACGCAGATTACGTTCTGGACCAGACCGGAGACAAACCCCAGGTCGTGTGACACCAGGAGGATGGTCATGCGACGGTTGAGTTCATGCAGGATCTCAAACAGCCTGGCTTCGATCAGCGTGTCGACACTGGCGGTCGGCTCGTCGAGCACGAGTAGGTCCGGTTGGCAGCAAAGCGCCCGGGCGATGAGCACCCGTTGCCGCTGGCCGCCCGAGAGGGCCCGAAAAGGCCGATTTGCAAAGGCGTCCATGCCCAACTCGCCAAGTGCATCGAGTGCCGCGCGGCGGTCGACCGGACCGTGCCAGCCGAACAGTCCCGCAAGGCCGCCCTGTCCCAGGCGTCCCATCAGCACGATGTCCATCACGGTCACCGGGAACTGAAGATCGCACTGGATGTGCTGCGGCATGTATCCGATGCGGAGCCGGGCGCGCTGGGGCGGCAGACCGAAGACATGCACCTGCCCCCTGTCGGGCCGAAGCAGCCCGAGAATCAGCTTCACCAGCGTTGTCTTGCCACCGCCGTTCGGTCCGACCATGCAGACCGGCTCGTGCTCGCGCACCGCAAAACTCACGCCTTCCAAGACCGGCACGCCTTGGTAGGCAAACGATACGTCTTCGAGCAGGACAACGGGTTCGTTCGACACGTGGCAGCCTCCAAAACTGTAAAGCCGCAACTAGTGGTCGCGGTTGGTTGGATCATCGGCTCGTTGCCGAACTGTCCGCGACCACTGGTCGCGGCTTTACAATCCATCAACCATGGACCTGCGCTATTTTCTCAATCCCGCGGCAACCTTTGCGGCCATCTGTTCGATATTCGCCAAAACGTCTTTCGCCAATGGATCGATTTGCACAACCGTGCCGCCGGTGGCTTGGGCGATAGTTTGGGCATGACGCTGGTCGAACTGCGGCTGTACGAAGATTACCCTGGCTCCGTCGGCTCTTGCCTTCTTGATTATCGCGCGGAGCCGTCTTGGCGTGGGCGACTTGCCTTCCATCTCGATGGCCTCCTGCCGCAGTCCGTAGGCGTTGCAGAAATGGCCCAATGTGGGATGAAAGACGAAAACCGATTGCCCCTCGAAGGGTTTTAGTATCCGCTTGATCTTCACATGCCGCGCGTTGACGTCGCGCAGCAAGGCGTCGAGGTTCTCATTGTAGACGTCGGCGTGTGCCGGGTCGGCGTCCCGAAGCGACCGGGCAATTTCGGCCGCCTGGAGTTTGAGCAACGGTGGCGACAACCAGATGTGAGGATCCGCGTGGGCCGCCGGCGCCTGTTGGGACTCGACCGCCTTGACCAAATCGACCGCCTTGGCCAAATCAACCGCCTTGGCCAAATCAACCACTGCCAGCCGACGATGACCGGCCTGGATTTTCTCGACAAGCCGATCCTCGAAAGGCAACCCGGTCTTGAAAAACAGATCGGCACCGGCCAGGGCCACCATCTGCTTGGGCATGGGCTCGAAGGTATGAGGATCCTGGTCCTGCCGTACCAGAACGTGTACTTCGACGTGCTTTCCGCCCACACGCTCGACAAGATAGGCTTGCGGGGCAATGCTGACAAACGTCGTCAGTGGTTCCGCGGCAGCACCCGGGACCGGCAACACCAGGCCGACAATCAACCCGAACGCAAGTCGAGACAGGTAGAAACCGATTCGACCAACCACTTCATTCTCCCACGGCCGAGTTCTCGTCGGCTGCCGCGCAAACCAGGTGAACGGTCTGGGCGGATGATGCCGGGGGCAGACTCAAGCCCGCTTCGCCCGTATTGCCTGGCCCACGTGTTGTGGCAGGAATCGCGACAACTGCTCGTCGCCGGCCAGTGGAGCAATTTCTCTGACAAGCGAGCTGGACACGTGCGCCAACTCTCCGTCGGCGATCATGAAGAGCGTCTCCACCTCCGGTGCCAGCCGGCGGTTGGCCATCATCATGGTAATCTCGGCCGGAATGTCGGTGATCGGACGAACGCCACGGACCATTACCCGCGAGCCGCATCGCTTGACAAACTCCACCGCCAATCCGGAAAAAGTGTGGATATCGACGTTCTTCAAGTGCAAGGTCGCGTCACGGACCAGTTCGACTCGCTCTTGCGGCTCGAACATCGGACGCTTCGCGATGTTGATCCCGACACCGATAATCAAGCGATCGTACAGCCGGCTTACCCGCTCCATAACGTTGAGATGTCCCAACGTAATCGGGTCGAAAGAGCCCGAATAGACGGCAATCCGACAACCGTTGTCACTCATTCTGGTTATGTCCTCAAATGGGGGGTGCGTGCGGCACGCACGGTAGTCAATCTGCATGAATTATAGCATCGAACCGGACGCCGAAGAAGACCCGACCCGCGCGGCTAAACCCACCAATAATCGTCAACTTGGCGGTGGTGAGGCGGCGGCCGGTGGACTATAATAGATTGTTTGGGGAGAATGTGCGATGAATCTCGGCTCCGCGGGGACCAGCTTCAATGCCGAAAGCCTTATCCATCATCGGATTGACAGTTTCCGCGTTAGTGCTGTTGATTTTCTCCCTGGACATGGCACTCGGTATTCCTTTCCAGTCTGCCAGCAGCACGATGGACGTGGGATTCATCATCTGCTCGCTGGTTCTTGGCTATCTTAGCTGGAGCACCATGCGAGAACTGGCGTAGCACGGTGGCCAGTGCCGCTTGCGGATGTAGGGTGGGCACTGCCCACCAACGCACGACATATCATGGTGGGCAATGCCCACCCTACATGTGGGCTGCCCCACCAACTCGCGACATATTATGGTGGGCAATGCCCACCCTACATGTGTGCGCACTACCGGCTAAAGATGTAGGGTGGGCACTACCGGCTAAAGTCAACGATTGCCTCGACCAGCCCTCCCGTGGTGTAGCAAGACGCTTCAACCGCCGGCTCGAAGCCCAAACGGTGAAGCACTTCGGAGGTGACCGGGCTGATGCTGGCCAGCTTGGCCTCGTGCATGGCGTCGCCGAACAGCCGGTTCAGCGATCGGGCAATCGCGGAACTGGTTACCGTAATCCAATCGATCCGGCCATCGGTCAGTTCCGCGGAAATCCGCGGATCGGCACGTTCGACGTCGCTGCTGGAGTAGACTACTATCTGGTCAACCTTGCCACCGGCGGCGGTGAGTTCCTCGGCGAGCACCTCTCGTCCGCGGCTTGCCCGGGCAAGCAGAAACCTCCGGCCGACGGCTTCACCAGCCAGCGCCGCAGCCAGCGATTCGGCTCGGTACTCAACCGGCACCAGGTCTGCCCGGAGGTGATACTCTGCAAGCTGCTCGGCCGTTCCGGGACCGATTGCGGCAACCCTTATTTTCCCCAGGCTGCGTAAATCACCCCCGATATCACGAAGCCGATCCAACAGAAAGCAGACACCGTTTGCGCTGGAAAAAACCAGCCAGTCGTAACGGTCGAGTTGGCTCAGGGCCTCATCGACTGGTTTCCAGTCGGGTGGTTCGGAGATTTGGATTGCCGGTTGCAGGAGCACGTCGGCTCCCAATTCGCCAAGACGCCGGCACAACGATTCGGCCTGATGTCGGGGGGATTCGGCCTGATGTCGGGGGCGAGTGACCATCACCCGGACGCCGAACAGGGGCCGGGCGGAAAACCACGATATCTCCGGGACCATACTGACTGCCTCGCCAACGAAAATCACGGCCGGAGGTTTGAGTTCCTTCTCATCCACCACCGCGGCCACGGAACCCAATGTGCAATTCACTGTCGACTGGTCAGCCCAGGTGGCGCGGCGGACAATGGCAACCGGCGTATCGAGTGGTTTACCCCGACTCAAAAGGGAGCGACTCCAGTGCCGGGCGGAGTCGAGTCCCATGTAGAACACCAGAGTCCCGGGAAAATCGGCCAGTGCGCCGTAGTCCAACTCCGCCGCCGAGCTGTCGCGTGGCAAGTGTCCGGTGACCAATGCCACGGCCGAGGAGTGTGCGGAATGGGTGATGGGGATTTCAGCGTATCCGGCGGCGGCCACCGCGGCCGTCACGCCGGGAACCACCTCGAAAGGAATCCCAGCCGCCCGCAAAACCTCGGTCTCTTCGGCATTGCGGCTGAAAACACTGCAATCGCCGCCCTTGAGTCGAACGATGGTTTTTGCCTGCCGGGCCTGGTGGATCATTCGGGCGTTTACTTCCTGTTGAGGGACGAGGCGTCCGAGGGTGTCGGGGCTGCCAAGGCAGAGGCGTTCCGCGGACGGGGGGGCGTGCTCCAGGATGGCCGGATTGACCAGGCAATCGTAGATCACCAGGTCGGCCCGGCCTAGACATTCAACCCCCCGGAGGGTGATAAGACCTGCATCGCCAGGTCCGGCACCTACGATGTAGACAATGCCGGGTTGGTTGGTATCATGCTTGCTCATGGAAGTGGGGTTATCCCTCCGAGGCTGAACGTAAAGGCGTTGTATTGCGGAGTCAAGCTGCTAAAATGGTATGTTATATGCTATACGGTTTAGGGTTGTGTAGGTTATGCTTCAGCACAGCGCATTTGGACCCGGTGCATTTGGACCCGGTGTTATGTTGAAGAATAACCTGCGTGGCTTGGAGCAGACTTCGCTTTTTTGGTAACAGTTTCAGACACGATTGGGCCATGGCATCCGAAGAGAATTCTGGAGAATCTCCCCAGGGAGCAGGCGCGGCACGCGAACCGCTATCGCCGGCGAAACGAAAGCGTTTGCAGCAGTGCTTCGAGCACGCCAGCAAGCAAATGGCCCAGGAGAGCTACGACTACGCCACCGAGTTGTTCACCCAGTGTGTCATCGGCGACCCGGCCAACCTGATCTATTTGCAGAGTTTTCTCGGCAACCTTCAGAAGAAGTATAACAACAACAAGAAGGGCAGTAAACTGGCCCGATTGAGGGGTGCCGCGGCCAAGGCTTCGCTCAAGAAGTGCTCGATGCAAAAGGATTGGGAGGGCGTAATAAATCACGGGCTGGATGTGCTGAAGCTTAATCCCTGGGATGTGTCCGCCCTGATGGCCATGGCAACTGCCACTGAAGAGTTGTTTTGTGACGAGTGCCAACTCTGTTACTTGAAATCGGCGCTGAACACCAATTCCAAAGACCACGACGTGAACCGGGCGTGTGCCATTGCCCTGCGCGAGCGGAAGCTGTTCGACCAGGCAATTGCCTGCTGGCACCGGATCGAGCAGGTCCGGCCGGGAGACGAAGAGGCCGCCAAGGCAATAGCCGACCTGGCCGTCGAGAAGACCATTGTCCAGGGCGGCTACGAGGATGCCGAATCGTCGACAGACGTGGCCGCGGACAAACAGGGCCAAGAGTATGTCCGTCGCGAGATTACGCCCGAGGAAGAACTCGAACAAGAAATCGCCAAGAACCCGGAAGAACTGAATAACTATATCGAGTTGGCCCAGGTCCACATCCGCAACGAGGACTACGCCAAGGCGGAAGAGGTTTTCGGCCGGGCGCTGGAGGTCTCAGACGGCAACCCCGATATCCGCGAACGCTGGGAAGACGTCCAACTCCGCAATCTACGCCAGGAGCTCTCGCTGGCCAAGAGAAAGGTTGAAGAGGGTGGCAGCGAAGACGACAAGCAAAAACACGAGCAACTCAAGAAAGAGTTCAGTTACAAGGAACTGGAAGTTTACAAGCACCGCTCGGAGCGCTATCCGAAGAATCTGGCGTTTAAGTTCGACCTGGGTATCCGCTATCAGGTTGTGGGAAAGTACAACGAGGCAATCAAGGAATTTCAACTCGCCAAGAACGATCCCCGCCGAAAAGGCGTGTGCATGCTGCGGTTGGGACAATGCTTTCAGCAGATCAAGCAGTATCGGCTGGCCATCAGTCACTACGATGCGGCCATCACCGAAATCCCGGACCGCGACGCTGAAAATAAGAAGACGGCCCTCTACCTTGCCGGGAAAATGTCCATGGCCATGAAGGACCTGGATTCCAGCGAGAAGCACCTGACCACGCTGGCCGGGTTGGACTTCGCCTATCAAGACGTCTCGGCTCTACTAGACAAGATCGCCAAATTACGCGAAGATACGTAATTCTCGCCCCGGGAGTGACCCGACGACCTCTACCCCACTGAAGGACCATAGGTAAATAACCTTACCAATACCATGCCGAACAGCAAGAGTGCAAAGAAGCGGCTCCGGCAGAATATCGCAAGGCGAGCCGAAAACCTATCGACCAAACGGGCAGTCCGCAGCCAAGTCCGCAAGGTCCGCCAGGCGGTTGAGGCCGGCGACGTGGAACTGGCCGAAACCGAGTTTCGCCTGGCGGCCAAAAGGCTTGATAAAGCCGGCACCCACAACATTATCCACAAAAACGCCGCCGCCCGGATCAAGTCGCGACTGTCGGCCAGAATCAAGGCCGCGAAGTTGCCGGCGGGCTAGAAATTGTTTGTAAAGCCGCGACCACTGGTCGCGGTTGTCGGGTCGTCCCGCTGCTCGGGAATGCCGCGACCACTGGTCGCGGCTTTACAATGGCGTGGGCTAGAAATCAACCTCCTCGGCGTTGAAAACCGGTCCCTCCACGCAAGTACGCCGGTAGTCCCAGTTGCCCGAAGCGTCGCGTACCTTCACCACGCAACTGAAGCAGATCCCCATGCCGCCGGCCATGGGCGTTGCCAGCGATACCTGGCAGGGCAACTCAAGCCGGCGGGCGATCTTGGCCGTGGCCCTCATCATGGGTTCCGGACCGCAGCAGACGATACGCGCACCAGGTGACTCTTCTACCACCGGCTCGATCAATTCAGTCACCAGGCCGTGATGACCGGCCGAACCATCGTCGGTGGCCACATTCACCTCGACGCCGAGCCGGCGGAAGTCGTCCACACCGGCCAAATACTCTTTGGTTCGGGCTCCGTAGCAGAGTGTTACCTTGTCGGCCCGGGATACCTGCCGGGGCGGATCGCCGAAAGCCCTCAGTCCGAGATACTCCTGGGCGAGCGTCAGAAAGGGCGTTTGCCCAATGCCGCCGGCAACCATCAGCAGATGTTCGGTCGCGCTGGGTGGAAATCCATTACCCAAGGGCCCCCAAACATCGAGCGCGTGGCCCGGCTCCATCGCCGCCAGCAATCCGGTCATCTTGCCTACCACCAGGTAGACCAGGTCCAAAGCCTCGGGCTGATCGTCGGGGCCCGACACCACGTCATATGCAGCCAGCGGTCGGCCCAAGAGAGGGTCGGTACGGTTTGGCAAACGGACCATGACGAACTGGCCGGGTAGCACCTGCCGGGCGATTTCGGGGCAAACGAGCCGCAGCCGGTAGGTATCGCGGGCGATCCGCACGTTCTGCCGGATGGATACCGTTTGCCGCCGCGCCCGATCGGCGCAACAAGTACAGTGATGTTTTTCGGTCATTGATCAATTCACTCATAAAGCCGCGACCGGTGGTCGCGTCCCGAGTAACACACATGTGGTTTCCTGAATCCGTCGGCGCGACCACCGGTCACGGCTTTATGTTTTCCGCTTGGCGCGACCACCGGTCGCGGGTTTTTGCTTGGCGCGACCACCGGTCGCGGCTTTATGCTTGGCGCGACCATCGGTCGCGGCTTTATGCTTGGCGCGACCATCGGTCGCGGCTTTATGCTTGGCGCGACCATCGGTCGCGGCTTTATGCTTTCCGCTTTCCGCTTTGAGTGCCCTGATTTCTTCCCGAGTCAGCCGGCGATACTCCCCCGGCGTCAGCTTCCCCAGCCGGATCGGCCCGACGGAAATTCGCACCAGCCGGAGGACTTTGTGATTCAGTCGGGCCAGCACGCGGCGAATCTCTCGGTTCTGTCCCTCGCGAAGCACCATTTCCAGGATTGTGCTTTGCTTGTGACGGCTTTTGATGCTGACCTTTGCCACCCGGGCGAACCCATCGGCCAAATGGACCCCGCGAAGGAGTTGGGACAGCACCTCGCGACTCGGATGACCGGTGACCATTGCCCGATATGTTTTTTCTATCCCGTAACGCGGATGAGTCAGCCGGTTGGCCAGATCGCCGTCGTTGGTCAACAGGATCAACCCTTCGCTGTGCAGGTCGAGCCGCCCGACCGTGAACAGCCGCACACTGTCGGCGGGCAGCAAGTCGATGACGCGTGGGCGGCCCGACGGGTCCCGATTGGTCGAGATCACCCCATCGGGCTTATTGACGGCATAATAAACCAACTTGGGCCTGGACAACGCTTCTCCGTCCAGGCGGATTTCCTGCCTGTCGGAATCGACCCTGGTTCCCAACTCGGTGACGACGCGGGAATCGACCTGGACGCGACCGGCGCGGATCAACTCCTCGCATTGCCGCCGGCTTCCCGTCCCGGCCGCCGCCAGCACCTTTTGCAGCCGCTGGCCTTTGCCGACTTGTTTGGGGGCCTGTTTGGAGGCTTGCTTGGGGGCTTGTTTCGTTTTGTGGCTGCGCGATTTGCGGGGCATCTACGGGAATTGGCTCAAGGGATCAGTTGACCACCGGCGGACGGTCAGTCCATCATAACCTAAGTAGCAATAAGCTGTCAGCTATCAGCGGTCAGCAATCGGCTTTCAGCAATCAGCTTTCAGCGGTTAGCCCGAAACCCCGCAAAAAACGCTATTTTTCAGCGGCTGATAGCTGAAAGCTGAAAGCTGACCGCCAAGTTTCAAGTTGCATTTTTTCCGAACGAGCCATACCTTCCCCCCTCCCTCTTCCGCCTTCCGCCTTCCGCTTTCTTCTTTCTGCTTTCCGCTCTCTCCCCAACCCGCCTTGCATCGGTCGCGTGTTTTGGATATGATCCGCCCCCTCTTCCGTGGGAATTCCCTAAAGATTCTTCTTGGTGTCATGGTTGGATCGCGGTACACGACTGCTCTGGCGGGGGGCATGGTGCTGTTGGCATTCGGATGCACCTCGTCGCCCTGGTCGTCGGATTGGGGGTCGTCGGGTCGCGGTCGAACTGCGTCCGGTGTCTCGCCGGAGAGCCAACCGGCACCGGATCAGGCACCACCACCTCCGTCGCCTGCACCGGCAGCAGCGGCCAACTCAAATGCCCAGGCAATGCACCAGGTGATTGCCGAAGTGGAGCAGATGGGCGCGTTGGACCCCGCCGCTCAGCAGAGGCTTCTGGCAGACCTGAAACAGACCGATCCGGCCTTGTGGCCGTTGCTGGTTCAGCAATTTCGAGCCGCTCTGGCATATCGGCAACGCAGCCAGCAGCCAGAAACGGCGGGGGCCGAAAAAGGGACCAGGTTTAATTTGCCGGAACGGCCCGGAGGGTGCTTCGCACAAATTAAACCTGGTCCCTTTTTCGGCTCGGTTGCCCAAACGGCCATGCGGCCCGGCCCCGCAGAGACACAACTCGCTCGACTTCCGATGGCCAACAACGCGGCGTTGCCTCCGACGGACGCTCCCGCGAAGGGCTTTCCAACCACGGCAAGCCCGCGGCCGGATGGGCCCGCCGCGGAAGCCTCGCCAGCCGAGCCCCCAACCGCCCCCCCAGCCCCCGACAAGACGCCCGGCCCGGTGGTTGCGGCTTCCTACAATCCGCCGGTGTCGAGAGATTGGCAAGGGCACCTCCGTGCGGCGATCGAGGACTTGGAGGTTCATGCGGCGGACTCACCCAAATCGCCCGCCGAGATTGCCCAGCATGCCCACTTGCGACTGTTGTACCTGGTTGCCAACCGGCGTGAAGATGCCGTGCGGCCGATTCCCGGACTCGCCGCCCCAATGCAGGATTTCTGGTCGAAGGAACTTTGCGGGCTGTCTGTCAGTTTGAACGTGGAGCGGGTTCCGGAGCTACGGCGTCGGGCGGCCGAGGCGAAGCGTCACCTGGTCGAGGCCGCGAGCAGCTTGGGGGAATCGGCCCCGCTGGTGGCTCGCAATCTGGCATTCTGCAGTGCGGTCCAGAGCTTCGGCTCGATCAAGGAGTTCAAGCGGTACGAATTCACCCCCAACCAGGAAGTGCTACTGTACGCCGAGGTGGAGAATTTCAGTACCGAAGAGACTCCAAAGGGGTTCCACACGGCACTTCGCAGCAGCTACCAGATTTTCGACAGCCAGGGCCGGCGCGTCGACGGACACGAATTCGCCACCACCACCGAAGACTACTGCCGCGGTCAGCGTCACGATTTCTTTATCGGCTACCACCTTCGCATGCCCAAACGGATCTATCCCGGCGAGCACACCTTGCAATTGACGATCGAAGACCTCAAGAGCCAGAAAATCGGCCAGTCGTCGATCACGTTTACGATTAAGTAGGTAACAGT
>JAUWJC010000503.1 GCA_030607895.1 Pirellulales bacterium | reverse complement strand
TCAGCGTATCGATGCGTCTGACCCGTCGGCCGGACGAGGTCAGCATGTTGTGGATCGACCCGAAGATGGTCGAACTGAGCCCATACAACAGCATTCGCCACCTGATGCATCCGGTGGTAACCGACATGAACAAGGCCGAGGCGATACTGGCCTGGGCAGTGGAAAAGATGGAGGATCGGTACGCGCTTCTGGCACGGGCGGGAGTGCGGAACATCGGCATTTACAACCAGTTGGGTGAAGACGAACTGATGGAGCGGATCGGGCCCGAAACACCCGAACAGCGGCAGCAGATCCCCACTCGTCTCCCTTACATCGTCATCGTGGCCGACGAGATAGCCGACCTGATAATGACCGCCGCCAAGGAAGTGGAAACTCATATTATCCGCCTGGCGCAGAAGAGCCGGGCGGTGGGAATCCACCTCGTGCTGGCTACGCAGAAGCCGACCGTCGACGTAATCACCGGCCTGATCAAGTCGAACCTGCCGGCGCGGATCTCCTTCCAGGTAGGCAGCCGGACCGACAGCCGCGTGGTGCTCGACGAGATGGGTGCCGACAAGCTTCTGGGTAACGGCGACATGCTCTTCCTTTGGCCCGGCACCAGCACCCTGATCCGTGGCCAGGGGACTTACCTCAGCGACGACGAAATCACTCGCGTGATCGGTGCGGTGGCTACATCCGAGCCGCACTTCGTGACGGAACTGGTCCAGCTTGAAGCCAAAGGCCGCGAAGGAACACAAGCACAGCTTAAGAACCGCGATGACCTATACGAGGCGGCGGTCGACGTCGTTGTGCGCGAAGGACGCGGCAGCGTCTCCCTGTTGCAGCGGGCGCTGGGAATCGGCTACGGCCGGGCCGCCCGGCTAATCGACTACATGGCCGAGGACGGAATCGTGGGCCCCTACAACGGCTCCCAAGCTCGCGAAGTTACTATCAGTGTCGAAGACTTGGAGGCAATGACCGGCCAGGTGGCAACCGCCTCCGACGAGGAAGATCTCGACGAGGACGAAGACGAACATGAGGAAGATGACGAGCCATTCGACGAGCAAGAGGTAGAGGACTACGAAGACTATGACGACGACGCAGAAGAGGAAGAAGGCAGCGATTCCTGGGCGGCCGAGAGGGCGTGAACGAACGATCCCGACAAATGCGGTGCATGTGCCCCACCCAGTCGCGGGGGGATAAATATGGCGGTTGACAGCGGAAACGCTCAGCCGTATGTTTAAGTAATCAGTCTGTTTGCGCCGAAAAAGGGACCAGGTTTAATTTGTGCGAAGCACCCTCCGGGCCGTTCCGGCAAATTAAACCTGGTCCCTTTTTCGGCTTTGTGAACTGGAGACGAGTTGGACGATGTCACGCCAGGCCACCACTGCGATATGCCGCTCCCTCACCGACACCATCGGTGAGATTGTGGTGATTATTCGGTAGTGGCGGCCTTGGGGGCGTCGACCGGCGCAACAAACCGATCAACGTCAGCCCTGAGGCCCAAGCCGGCCTGAGGGCTTTTTTTGAGGGAAAAGGGGAAAGAGGAAAGGGAAAAGGGGAAAGAAGGGAAAAAGGGGGAAGGCGGAAGGTGGATCGAACCGCTTGCGGCTTCGCACCTAACACACTGACTACCAACAACTGAAAACTGACCACTGACAACTCTCAACTACCATGCGTCGCATCCAAATCTACGACACCACGCTGCGGGACGGTGCCCAGGCGGAAGGAATCAGCTTCTCGCTCCAGGACAAGCTGCTGTTGACCGAGCGCCTCGACGGCATGGGATTCGACTACATCGAAGGCGGTTACCCGGGCTCGAACGAGAAAGACTTCCAGTACTTCCAGCGCGTCGGCCAACTGGACCTCCGGCGGGCCAAGGTTTGCGCGTTCGGCATGACGCGGCGCGCCGGGGCCAAGGTGGGTAAGGACCGAGGTCTGAAGATGCTGCTCGATTGCGGCGCTTCGGTAATCACCCTGGTCGGCAAGGCGTCCGCGTTCCAGACGGCCGAGGTGCTCCGGATCGATCGGCGGGAGAACCTGGCCATGATCTCGGAGAGCATTGGCCTGTTGGTCGAGGCCGGCCGTGAGGTGATTTTCGACGCGGAGCATTTCTTCGACGGCTGGAAGCACGAACCCGACTACGCATTCGAGGCAGCCCTGGCCGCGGCCGAAGCTGGTGCCAAATTGATCGTGCTGTGCGACACGAACGGCGGGACCATGCCCGAGCAAATCGCCCGGATCACTGCTGCCGCCGTCGACCGGTTGCCCGTGCCCGTCGGAATCCATTGCCACAACGACTGCGAGTTGGCGGTAGCCAACACACTGGCCGCCGTCGATGCCGGGGCCATCCAAGTGCATGGAACGATCAACGGGTTTGGCGAACGGTGCGGCAACGCCGATTTGATCTCGGTCATGGCCAACCTGGCACTGAAACGGCAAGGGTACGAAGTGCTCGACTCCGAGCAGACCGCACATCTGACGGAGCTATCGCGATTTGTCTACGAGATGGTGAACATGAATTTCCGCACGCACCAGCCGTTTGTTGGCAAGAGCGCGTTTGCACACAAAGGCGGAATGCACGTCAGCGGAGTAGCACGCAATACGGCCAGCTACGAGCACATCAACCCAAAATTGGTTGGTAACGAGCGGCGGGTGTTGCTGAGCGAATTGTCGGGGCACGCCAACATCAAGGCGCTTACTTCCAGGCTCTCGATCCCACCCGACGGGAAGTTAATGGACGATATCCTCGCAAAAGTGGTCTCGATGGAGAGTGCCGGGTATCAGTTCGAGGCGGCCGACGGTTCGTTCGATCTTCTGGTAAGGAAATGCACCGGCACGTTCCGCCCACATTTCGAGCGACTGAGCTACCACGTGAACGTCAGCACGGCCGTCGACGGGAAGATAGTCACCGAGGCGACGGTGAAAATCCGCGTCGGCGGGTCGATCCGCCACGAGGTGGCCGAGGGCGACGGCCCGGTCAACGCGCTGGACGCCGCCATGCGAAAGGTACTAAACGGGTACTTCCCGTCCCTGGAAAAGCTGCACCTGGTCGACTATAAAGTCCGGATAATAAACTCCGAGGCAGCCACGGCCGCCGGCACTCGCGTTGTCATCGAAAGTCAGGACGAGGACGACGTTTGGGGCACCGTCGGCGTAAGCGAGAACATCATCGAGGCAAGCTGGATCGCCTTGATCGACAGCTTCGAGTATAAACTGTGCAAAGACGAGGAACGCCCGCCGCTATAAAGCCGCGACCCGTGGTCGCGCCCAGAAGAGGCAGACACGGGGTTTTGGGACTCGGTCCGCGCGGGGTTCGCTGTGGAAGTAGCCTTGCCGCTCCCAATACGGGTACCAACGGTCCCGCGCCGCGGCATGGTCGTACTGCTTGGGTAGGTCGCGTGGTGACATGAGTAGTTGTCAGTTATCAGTTGTCAGTTATCAGTTG
>JAUWJC010000509.1 GCA_030607895.1 Pirellulales bacterium | reverse complement strand
GCTCGCTTCGCTCGACCCACCCTACCACTACCACTGCCGCCCAAAAGAAGTGCGTTCCTGCACCCGTTTTGTCGGTAACCTGCGAGCCGCGGGGTTCATCCCCGCGCCCAGTACAGCGCCGGGATAAACCCGGCGGCTCGCCCCCACCCTTCGGCGGGCTGCCCAACCCGGCCACGTGGTTATTTTGGTCTGGTTTTGCCTATCTGGCGGTCGTGACCTAGAGTTACCGTAGGATGTCTCTTGCACGCCCGCGCGTGGCGGTACATGTTCGTTCAGGTTTGTTTAGAAGTTGAGTTTGATGCCGATTTCCCGTGAAGCACTACCGCCCGATAGCCAGGCTGCCACCGGCAGCAGTTCGGCCGCGCTCGATCCGGCAATTGGGCGGCTCTTGAAACAAGGGTTCGGCAGGGATTTCACGATCTTCGACGGCACGTCGGGCGAGTTGTTGCACAAAGCGGCGGACCAGCCGGAATTGGACTGGGGGATGCGCGTGGAGTTGTGCCGCCAGGTTGCCCGCCGAAATCGGCCGGAGTTCATCGACGACGAAAACCCGTTCCTCGTGCTTGCGTTGCCGTTGGAGAGCCCCGACGGCACAAGCCGAGTGGCGACGGCCATGTTCGTCAGCCGCCCGGTCGGGCTCGACGAGGACATCTCGCCGGCTGCCGAACAACTCCATCTGAAGCCCGAGGAGGCTTTGGATTGGGCGGTCCGCCAGCCGCCCTGGCCGGCCGACGTGCTCGAGCGAATGGCCAATCTCACGCTCGAGCAAGAAGCCCGCCGGCAGCGCATCGAGGAGTTGGAGGAAGAAACCGAAAGCCTCTCCGTCCACCTGGCTTCCACCTACGAGGAAATCAGCCTGCTCTATCGGCTCACCCAGAACCTGAAGCTCTCGATGAGCGACGAGGATTTGGGTCGGGTGGCGCTGGAGTGGCTCGAAGAAGTGGTCCCGGCCCAGGGAATGGCCATTCAGCTTGTCCCTCTCGAAGCAGACGAAGAGACATCCGGGCAGGGTGTCCGCACCAAATCGGTGCTGCTCACTTTCGGTCAATGTCCGGTCGACAACGAGCAGTTCAGCCAGTTGATCGAGCGACTTGGACAGCGACTTGAACTCTGCGGAGCGAACCGGCCGCTGGTGGCGAATCGGTCCATCACGCGGGAGGACTCCTGGCCCTGCCCGGAGGTCCGCCAGATGATCGCCGTCCCCTTGGCCGAGGGCGAGAACGTCTTCGGTCACCTGGCCGCCTTCAACCACCGCGACGGCGGCGAGTTCGGCACCGTCGAGGCAAGCCTGCTCAGCTCGGTGGGCGCCATACTGGGAATACATAGCGGCAACATCGAGCTGTACCGCCAGCAGTCGGAATTGCTGGCCGGCATGATCCGCGCGCTCTCCTCGGCCATCGACGCCAAGGACCCGTACACCTGCGGCCACAGCGATCGGGTCGCCCGGGTGGCCGTCCGGCTGGCCGAGGAAATGAGCTGCGACGCCAAGATGGTCGAGACCATCTATCTATCCGGATTGCTGCACGACATCGGCAAGATCGGCATCGACGACAACGTTCTTCGCAAGCCGGGCAAGCTGACCGACGAGGAATACGAGCACATCAAGCGCCATTCCGAAATCGGCTACAAGATACTGATGGACCTGAAGAAACTCGACGAGGTGTTGCCGGTCGTGCTGCACCATCACGAATCTTGGGACGGCGGCGGCTATCCACATCAACTGCCGTCGGAAGACATCCCCTTCTCTGCCCGGATCGTCGCCGTGGCCGACGCCTTCGACGCCATGAGCAGCGACCGGCCCTACCGAAAGGGAATGCCCGACGAGAATATCGACAGCATCTTTCGCTCCGGGGCGGGCAAACAATGGGACCCCACGGTGGTCGATGCCCTCTTCCGCGCCCGCGACGACATTCGCCAAATCGCCCGCGGTGAACATCACGACACGGACATCGGCTTGCAGAAGTGCGTGTAGATACCTGTTTAGCCGCCGCGTCCACGCGGTGATTGGGTGTGAAAACGGTTTCGGCGTGGCCGCCCGGGCTAATCAAAACGCGAACAACGGCTACTGAAGCGACATAATCGCTTCAAGTACCTTGACGCGGATCGCGTCGGCTTTGGTGCGGTCTTTGGGCTGGTGCCAGCGAATCTGGTCGACTCCCGGTGCGTCGAGCACTTCGGCGGCGCCGGTCTTCAACAGCGTTTCCGCCCGGCTGAGGGTGGCATCCGAGCGGCCGGCGGCTTTGGCCCGATCGACCGCCCGGCGAAGCATCACGAAATACTCGTAATCCTCGACGCTCTCGCGGATCGCCTCCATATGCTTGCCGGCCACCACGTTCCGTTGGTCGATAAACAACGGCGTGAACGGTCCGTGCCGGGACATGTACTCGTTCCACGACGAGCTGCCGCCGTTGTCGCCGAACGCCCAGAAATACGAACCGGTCGCGCCGTAGTGTTGGCAATGCCAGGCCTGAAGCCGATAGTAGCTGTACGGGTCGAGCAGCTTGGCCGGTCCGCTGCACGAGTACGACTGCAACTGCCGCCCTTTCTGCTTCTGGTCGAGGTAGAACTTCTCGAACGCCTTTCGGTTGGCCAGCCACATGGGCCGGTTCGGGCAAAGGACGTCGCAGGCCTCGAACAGTTCCTTCGGCGCCTTGGCCAGGTCGCGGTAACACGTGTCTTCCCAGATCATCACCTCCGGCTCGGCCGCCCGGATGGCCTTGGCCCAGGCCACCAGCGCCGTGATGTCCGTTCCCTCGTGCGGCTCGTCGTGAATGAGCAGCCCGAGTTGGTCCGGCGAGATACCCTTCGTGCGGAGGTGGCGAACCCAGGCCGAAATCCATGCTCCCACCCGCCGATCGAACTCCGGTGTGCCGACCTTGGCGCCTCTGAACGATTGGGCACCCTTTCTCGAATAGTCGCCGATCGCCAGAAAGACCATGTACGCCCGAGCGCCGGGCCACTGCCCGATCCAGTCATCGAACTGCTTGGTATCTAGTTCCGCACTGCCGTCGGCGGCGAACTTGAATTGCATCATCACGCTCGATGTTGCCCACGGTGCGTTGACGAAATGCAGCCGCATGTGCTCCAGAAAGGCCTTGCGGTTCCGTGGGTTGACACCGTAAGTCGCATTGCCGTTGGTGTAGCTCCACCCGCCGACTCGGAGTGTGGTTTTCTTGGGGAAGTCGATCGGGTAGACCTGCAAGTTGATCGGAACCTGCACCGGGTCGATCCCTTCAGCCCAAAAAAGGACCAGGTTTTATTTATTCGCAGCACCCACCGGGGCGGTCCGGCCAATTAAACCAGGTCCCGTTTTAGGGCCCCCCCCCCAGGGGCCCCCCGG
>JAUWJC010000283.1 GCA_030607895.1 Pirellulales bacterium | reverse complement strand
CCGCCGGCCTCGAATATGCGGCGGTGAGGCTCGTGGTCGACGTCGAAAACGGGGCCCAAACCGGCGGCGCCAATCTCCGCACGAAGCGCCAGGTCCTCGAAAGCCGTCGCCAGCCCCCGCAGATAACCGTACAATAAAAACGGCTCGTAGTGGCCCGCGTGAATGGGCCGGTAGCCGTCGTCTCCGTCCAGAAACTCCGTGATCGGGCTGTAATCGAAATCGTCAGGCTCCGGCCAGCGGTGGGCGTGGACCTGCTCGGGGTTATCGACGTTGGCCAGGGGCAGAAACTCCGGCTCCGCGTACTCGCCCGTGCCGTAATCGACCATCCGGAAACGGACTCCCCACATATCGGCCCGCGGATCGTCGGGATGGTGCGGCAGCTTCCAGGCCGGCTCGGGAAACCTACGCGCGTCGATGTGCAGCTTCTCGAAAAGCGATTCCTCGTCGGCGCACACCAAATCCGCCAACAGCCGAGGCGTGACCTCGTCGGTCGCCTGGTAGTCCGTCGGCACCCGGTCGGCCGGTTTCCCTTCCAATAAGGCCAACCATCGCTGGCGAGGTGTCATTTGCATTGGGTATCGGTCCGTGTACGCGTCTACAGCTTCGATGGCAACAACTGTGCACTGTGCACTACGGCCAAGATATCCACTTGATTTGACTCCACCCGGTAGATGAGTCGATATGGCTTCTCGATTACTTCGCGTATGTCATCCGCTTCATACTCCGGCACCATGCCTCCCGACAGAGGAAAACCTGCAATCTGCTCTGAGCGACGAGTTAATCGATCAATCATCCGTTGAGCATATACGGGTGAGTCTTGCGCAATGTATTGGTAGATTGCCAACAGATGCTCTACTGCCGTGTTTGTCCAATGTACTCTCACTTGGACAACCCAAATCTCGCACGGACTTCTCTTACATCGACAGTTCGACCGGCCTTGCTATCTTCAAGCCCGGCTTCGATGGTCTGCCGAACATAGATTTCGTACATCAAGTCGTCCCATGTTGCACTCTCCGATAGCTTCTCCACGAGATGGTACGCTTCCTGTTTGACATTGGTAGCTTGCATTATTCAAACCCCTTTCGCATGTTCAACGTAGCAATGGTCAGCCGCGGTCAATCGTAATGGTCTTCAGACCGGTTGTCAACCTTGTCGCGATGAGGCTGTTGCCCGCACTCCATCAGCTTGACGAACTCGTCGAACATCACGTGGGTCTTGTCGTCGGAGACTTCCAGGGCCTGGCCGTCACCGTAGTTGTACACTATCAATCCGCCTTGCGGCGTGCTCCAATGCTTGACCAGCAGTTGAGCCTCCCGGCGGATTTCCTCTTCGATACCGCGAGGCATCGTCGCCTGGACGTCGACGGTGGTCAGGAAGCAGACTTCTCCGCGGAATCGCTCGCCGAACTCGACCAGCCCATAGGCTTGCGGCTGTTGCAGGTTCAGCACGTCGGCACCCACTTCGATAAACCGGTCGACGAAATCGTTCACCCGGCCGCAACTGTGCAAAATGACGTGCCACCCGCAGTCGTGGATCGCGCCGAAAAGGGTCTTGTAGCGGGGGGCGAACAAGCGGTCGAACAGCTCGCCACGCATGAACGTCCCTCGCTGGGTGCCCCAATCGTCGCTGAGGAACAGGCCGTCGATTCGATCGCCGCAACGCCGGTTCCACTCATCGCCCATCCCCAGCTTGAAATCGAGTATCATGTCGAGCACCTGTTCGATCTTCTCGGGCTGGAGGATCAGGTCCTCCATGGTGGCTGCGAACCCGCGGAGCATGTGCAGCCGCTCGATCAGGTTGAAATGGCAGGTGACCATCACGTAGCGGTCGCCGGCCTCGCGCAAGAGTGATTCGATCCGCTCGAAGTAGAACGGATTGCGCGGGTTGGGGGGCCGATAACTCTCGAGCGACGAGTAATCGGCCAGCGGATGCCCGACCACCTGACCCATGTTCTTCTTCTCGCTGGCTGCCCACTGGCAACCCCAGTCGTCGGCCACCGCATTGTCGAAGAACCAGCCGGCCTCGGCCCGATCCATTTCCCAAATATCGCAGACGTCGTCGGGTGCCCAGGGCATGGCATGTTGGCAAAACGGCAGGCGCGGCGGGTTTTGGAACTCGATCGTACGGCGGACAATTTCCCGGGAGTCCATGGCGTTGTGCCTCGATGAATTAGAACGTCTATTCAGTTTGTATTGCGAAACCGCAAGCGGCTCATTCCGACTTCCCACTTCCGACTTCCGACCTATCAATAGACGCACTCCTTGGCTGCGTCGGCGAAGGTGCGGAGGTTCGCTGCCGGGGCGTCGAAGAAATGATCGGAGGCCGACATGATATAGCCGCCGTCGCGGCCGAACCCTTCGAAGAGGCGATGCACTTCGGCGCGGATTTGCTCGGGCGTACCGGAGGTAAGTACGTTGAACTGGTCCATTCCGCCAATCATTGCGACCCGGCCCGCGTAGACTTCGCGCACCTTTTCCGGCTCGGTGATATTTCCGCCGCAGCCGGGCGGAGTCAGGGTTTCGGAGACGTCGGTTTCGTTCTGGACGATCAAGTCGAGGATGTTGATCATTCCGCCGCAAGTGTGATACGTGCTCTTGTGTCCCACCGCGTGCAGCGCCTCGTGCATACGTCGATCGTACGGCATGCAGAACTCCGCGTGCAGCTTGGGTGATATGACGGTATCGCTGCTGGCGCCGCCGCCGGTCTCGATCAAGTCGAACCTGGCCCCGTCGAGCGACCGCTCGATGAAGCCGATCTTCTTTTCCAGCAAGGCTTCCAGCAGGCGGTGGACCCAATCGGGGTTCTCGAACGTCTCGATTATCAATTCCTGAACGTCCATCAGGCAGCAGGCGTGTTGCCAACAGCCGGCCTGGTCGCCCCAGACGAATCCCCGCAAGATGCCCGACTCCCCAATGCGGTCGTACTCGGCGGCAATCGCCTCCTTGTTCAGACTGGCCACCGGCATGTACTTCTCGATCAAGTCGACGTCGTCGTGTTTCTTGATAAGGTATTCGGTGATCCAGGTAGTGGTTCGGTTGGCGCCGGTTTTGTAGGTGAGTTCGCCGCCGGGCGTGACAATCCGGTGATGGACCACTTTTTTGTCGGGATTCGGATCGACCACCGTAATTTCATCCCGCCACTGGTCGGTTTGCAGCGCGTATTTCTCGGCGTCGGGTACCCAGAACTGGCCCATCGCCTCGAAGTACTGGATGGCCGCGTCCATGCCGGTTGCCTTGAAGGCATCCAGCGCGTCGCACCCGCCCATGTACTCGTCGAGGTGGTACTGCTGCCACTGGTGAATGCTGACCGGCAACCGGTCGGGCTTCTCCCGGTTTAGGGCCAGAAGCATGCGCTGCTTGGGCGTCATGAGAGCCTGTTAGGTTGTTGCGAGGTTAGCAGTAGGGTGCGTGCTTGCACGCACGAATTCGGGGATCCCAGTGCCGCGGTGCGTGCAAGCACGCACCCTACGTGGCTAAACTTACTTCTCCTTGATTCCAAACGGCGCCAGGGCCGCGGCAATGTCGGTGACGGTTTGGCGGATGGCGTCCACCGTATCGGCAATCCGAGAAGCAGTGCAATCGGGAGCGACCATGTTCTTCCAGACGCCCAGTGCGTCGGTTGTCTGCCGTCCGGCGGCCACAAGCTCGTCGAAGGTGGCCTGAAGTGCCTTCTGGGCGTCGGCGTCAAGCTCCTTCTTACCTGCCGTGGCCTTGCCGATGGCGTACAGCGACTTGACCATCCGCACGCAGCCTTGAATAACCCGAGTTTCCGCGATGATGGCCGGATCGTTGATTTCTTCCGCCAGCTTCATCGCCTTATTGCAGACGGCCAGATCGGCGTCGATATGTTCTTCGGTGGGGAAGTACCGCATGACGGATTTGCCAAGCGTGAATCCACCACCCCGCTTGATCACATTTGCCACGCTGCCGTAGCCGTGGATTTGGCGATAGACGAACTCGGATCCATAGACGTCCCAGCCGACCGGCCCGAGCATGACGGCCCAGTCGGCCACCTTGTCCGGATCGTCCAGGCCGCGTCGCGTGGCCCAGGCCGCGGAGAACTCGCGCTCGGAGCGCCCGTGTGAGTTCCACGACCATTCGGCCGCCGCCGTGATGTTGAAGTCGTAGAACCGACTGTCCGGCGTGGCGTAGCCGCAGAGACACTCAAGGCCCTTGTCGACGAACTCCGTCATGCGATACTTGATGAACTGCGGGCCGCTCCATGGGCAAACGGTCCGCCAGGAGGCGGTCAACTGCGGATAGCAGCCCAGCCAACGCCCCTTCTTCGCAAAATCGGCCAGCAGCGGATAGATCATCGGATCGCGCGACGAGTCGTAGGTGCGGCTTCCGTCGTAGTAGGTGATACCCACTTCCGGCGGCGAGGCGGCGGCCAGCACTTTGTCGTTGGTCGAATAGCTGCCCTGGGTCAAGAGAATCCGAAGCCGCACGTCGGGGTGCTTCTTCCGCGTAAGCTGCCAGGCACGCACACACGCCGCCGCCTCTATCGCGTACTGCCCACTGCCCGCCTTCTTGCACTTGGGACACTCACAATGGATGCGGGGGACCTCCGAAAGCCACACGTTAATGTCCCGGACGCCTTTCGTGTCGGCAAGCGAGAGGAACCAGTCGGCCAGTATCTCGACGGCCTTCGGCTCCGAGAAGCACAGGGCTATGGCACGGCTGTTGTAGCTGGGGTACCGGGCATGTGACCCCTTGGCCTTCAACTCGGGATAACGATCCAAAATGCCGGTTCGCGCCAATTGGTCAAGATGAGTGATGATCGGGACCCACTTGACGGCGTGCAGCCGGGCCGCTTGCTGACTTTCGATGTCAAACTTGACCAACCCTCGCCCGTTCTCGTCGAACGTCTCCGTGGTGTGTGCCTCGATCAGGTTCATCTTGCGGTCGGCTAGATATTGGATATCGCGCACCGCGCTGCCGCCCCAAAGGCCCCGCTCGGCCAGGTCGGGCCAATCGCGCACGGCCACTATCGGCATCGTCAGCTTGCCTTTGGTTAGCTTGGGTTCGATGAGTTGTTGGAGTGTCTTGACGCCGTGGTAAACGCCCCGCTCGGTCAATGCGGCCACCGCAATACCTTGCTTGGGAAGAGGCGCGATGACATAGGCCTGATCGTCGTTCTTCAGCCCGCGGAGTTTGTCGGCGCCGGGGATGGGCACGCCGTCGATCTTGCCCTCGGCATCGCAAACACCGATCAGGATTGAGAACGGCCCGTCAAGCTTCTCGGCGCCGGTTTTCTTCGTGATGAGCCCGACAAGCTCACCCAGCGCGGTTTGCTCGACGTCGGTTGCGCCGGAGCGGAGCCGCAAGGCGACACCGGAAGCCGGCAGCACGAGCTTCCCGGCCAGTCGAACCCGCTTCGGCAGCGGGATGACCCAGTGCAGCCACTTCTTGGCTTCCCCTTCGGCAACCGGCTCGACCTGCGAACCGGCGTTGCCCGCGGTAGCCCAGGCCGGCCACGGTGCGCCTTCCGGCCAGTTGTTATCCGCCGCCGCAGCGCTTGCGGAAAAAGCGATCGACATGGTTGCGATTGCGAACAGAACGGACCTCTGATGCTGACGGTACATGGTAGACTCTCCTGCTACTTAGGGGAACGCTTGGGGTAAGGTAGGTGGTACGTGTTGCGAAGCCGCAAGCGGCTCATCCTTCATATTTCCCAATTCATCCAAACGTAACCGCTGTCGCACCTGTCGTCAAGCCGGTGGGGATGCAAGCTTGCGTGGTTGGGGAGGAATATGCCGACTGTGCGGAATATGAAAGGGCCCCTTGGTGCCGGTTGGGCTTGATCGTAACCTTGCGAAATGCTAGCAGCCTTCGCAGTCGGGCAGTTTGCCGATCTTGAGTCATATTAAGGACTTCCGTCGAGAACGGCGACTGCTAGCACTGACAGTAAATCGCAAGCTT
>JAUWJC010000639.1 GCA_030607895.1 Pirellulales bacterium | reverse complement strand
CTTTTTCGGCCCCGCCAGATCAGGTCCTTCCACGCCGGCTCCATGACCTCCAGGAGCTTTTTGTATCGGGCGTACTTGGCTTGATAGAGGTCGGCCCGATCCCGATTCGGCTCGAACACCCGGGAGAACCGGACCATGGCGTCGCAGGCTCCGTGGTAGTCTTCGTAAGCACTAACGGCCACGGCGGCGCAGATGGCCGCGCCGAGGGCGCCCAACTCGCTCCCATCCGGAATCTCCACCGGCACCTGGAAAACGTCGGCGACGATCTGAACCCAAACGTTGCTGCGAGTAGCACCGCCGCTAAGGCGTATCTGCTCGGGCATTTGGCGGACCTTCAAGAGCCGCTCCAGGTGAGTCATGTGGCCGAAGACGACCCCTTCGTAGATTGCCCGAAGCACGTGCCCGCGGCAGTGCCGGTCGCTGATGCCAACCAGGCAGGCCGATGCGTCCGGGTCGACGTTCGATCCGTAGAGAAACGGGAGGAAGAGAATTCCCGCGTCGTCCGGCTGCGTCTGGGCCACCAACCGGTTAATTACGTCGTAGATGCTCGTGCCCTGCTGCTTGGCGGCTTCCGCCTCGGCCTGGAAGAACTGGGCAATGAACCATTCCAGGTTGCTGGCCGACGTGGCGCTGCCTTCGAGCATCAGGTAGTAACCGGGAATGACGTAGCGGGAGGTCATGAAAACCTGGTCGCTGGTGACCGGCGTGCGGGAAACGTACTGGTTGATACCCCACGTACCCAGAATCATGCAGAGCTGGCTTTCATCGCTCAGCGCCGAGGACAGTCCGCAAGCGTCGATGTCGAACAAGCCGCCGGCCACGGGCGTGCCTTCGGCCAGTCCGGTCTGGGCCGCCGCCTCGGCGGTGACCCGGCCGCAAAGGTCGGCCGAGAGCCGCAAGGGCGGCAGCTTCTCCTGCATCTCGGGGATGCCAAAGGCCTGGAGGACCGCGGGGTCATAGTCGGCTGTACCGACGTTCATCAGGTTCGTGCCCGACATATCGGTCAACTCGGCGTAGACCTCGCCGGTCAGCCGCATTCGGATGAAGTCCTTGCACATCAGTACCCAGCGGGTTTTGCGGATCGCCTCCGGCTCGTTGTCTCGCAGCCACGCCAACAGCGCGTTGGGCTGGCCCGGCCAGAGTGCCTGCATCGTCCTGGGGCGGACGGCCCGGTCGACGCCGTCGGCCGTCCAATGCTCGACGTAGGATCTTGCCCGCCAGTCGGACGAGAAGATGGCGTTGCGGACCGCGCCGGCTTCGGCGTCGACCAGGTAGATCCCGTTGCCGTGTCCCGTGCAGGCCACGCAGACGATCTCTCGGGAATCGATGCCGGACTCGACGATCACCCGTTTTGCCGACGCCGCGGTCGCCTTCCAAAGCTTGTTCGCGTCGAACTCGGCCCAGCCGGGCTTGGGCGAGAGGATCTCGGTCTTGCTCGAGGCCAGGGCAATCTCCTTGCCATCGAGCGAAAACAGGGCTGCCTTGGCGACCGTTCCACCGTTATCGATTCCCATCAGGTACTCGGCCATGAAATACTCCCGGTAGTCCGATTCGTCAGGCCGACATTGCCGGACATGAGTGGGATTCAAATATTGTAACCATTCACGGGATATTCAGGAGTTTAGGAGTTTAGACTCTTACCGATCATATCTTGCGCAGAATGGCAAGAACTTTTTCGGTCAAGTCGATTTACCTCGTAAATTCAAGGGTAGAACGGACGTTTGGAATCGCGCGAACTTTTCAGGCTAT
>JAUWJC010000573.1 GCA_030607895.1 Pirellulales bacterium | reverse complement strand
GTTAGCCTTTCAAACTTGATCACCAGCCCCACAAGGCCGCTGGGGTCACTCGACCTACGCGATTGTTCATCAAACTTGGAACTACTGAATCTGCCAGATATCGCCATCTTGGCACGTTGGAAACGTGCCCCACGACTTTTTCAGCAGTCTCCGACTGGCGCGGGGATGAACCCCGCGGCGCGCCGGTCCCCGCCCAAACCACGAAAACTGCCAAACGACAAGCGTTTTGCACCTAGAAACGGAAGAGCCGATATGAAACTTCACACGCTGGCCGGTAAAACCTATAATACGCTAGTGCTGCGCGAAGATGGCCGGGGCGGTCCCCCCCTATTGGCATCCCACTGGGCAAGAAACATGGGCATTCGATTCAACTGTCCCAACGGGCACAAACTGAATGTCAAGTCGTTTCAGGCCGGTAGAAAGGGTATTTGCCCGTTCTGCGGGGCGAAAGTCCAAATCCCCACCGAAAGCACCCGAAAAAGCTCCGCGGAAGAAAAAGCCGAACGTGAGTTGGCTCCCGTCCAGATTTTCGGGGCCGAGCCGGGTGAACCGCCGCCGTCGCGGCCGGAAGTGAGCACACCGGCCGTCCAACCTCAATCTAACGCGGCCTCCGGCCGCAATGAAATGCCGAGTCGATACGACCCGGCTCCAAACATGCGCACAAATCGCGCGGATATCTCGACGAAAGACCCTGACTCCCCCGCGCCACGGCTGGAAATCGGCATGGTGGCCGAGATACCGACGGCGGTTCCGTTAGAGCCGGCCCCCGTGGGGCCGGGAGTCTCCGATCCGCTGGCCGAAGCGCCCAACGCCGTTTGGTACGTTCGGCCGCCCGGCGGCGGGCAGTTTGGGCCGGCCCCGGGCGACGTAATGCGGGCTTGGATTGCCGAAGGCCGGGTAGCACCCGAGGCAGTCGTTTGGCGGGAAGGCTGGCGCGACTGGCGGGAGGCGTCTTCGGTGTTTCCACAGTTGGCCCCGGAACCGGCCATTGCCGGGCTGGAGCAGATTACTGCCGCTGCGCCGACGGCATCGGAAACCGCCCACCATCATCAGCACGGTGGAAGCCGACGCAGGTCGAACACCGTCAACATGATTGTCATTACCGTACTCGTGCTTGCCGTTATCGTCCTGTTTGCCGTGTTTGTCTGGGTACTAACGAACCAACCGGCCCCATAACGAACCAACCATCCCCATGAAAATTCAGCAATTGCTCGAACATCATGGCTTGGTGGCCAACCCGTTCGCCGACGAAGACGCCCAGACCGACCGTGTCTTCAAAGGCTACTGCATCACCACGACCTATCATCCCACCTGGGACAAGATATACGGAAATCCGGCCGAGCCGGCCACGGCGATCGTCTTTGGCGAAAAAGGCTCCGGCAAGACCGCCATGCGGTTGCAGATCGTTCGCCATTTGGCCGACTACAACGCCGATCATCCGAGCGGTCGGGTGTTCGTGATCCAATACGACGACTTCAACCCGTTCCTGGACCGATTTCGCGAACGATTCAGCGGCCGGCGACGGCGCGCGGATCGGGTGCTGGCACAGTGGAAGCCGTGGGACCACATGGACGCTCTGTTGTCGCTGGGAGTTACCCAACTGGTCGATCGCATCCTCCAGCTTCCGCAGGCCAGCCATCCGGCCGCGTGCGATGTCGAGCCGCTGCCGATCGAGTCGCTGGACCGGGCACAAGCCCGCGACGTGCTGCTGCTGGCCGCTTGCTACGACCAGTCGACTGCCCAAAGCGGCCAGCAACGATGGAACAGCCTCCGCCGAAGACTCCGCTTCTCGACTTGGATGCGCAAGTGGGACATCGCCCTGGGCCTGCTCGTCGTGCTGGCGGTTGCAGGGTTGATTGCATGGCTGGGTAAGTGGGGATGGCTGGCTACCGTTTGGCCGTACCTGGCCGCTGCCGCCGGCTGGCTGCCGTACCTCTGGCGAAAAGCCAAAGCGTTCTGGCGGGCACGCGGCGTCGTGCGACACACCAAGGTGCTCAACCACAATACGAAACGACTGTGGCGGGTATTATGCAACTTTGCCGATAGCCAGATCGTCGGGCAGCCGCTGCCCCGGGCACAACGGACCGACGATCGCTACGAACTGCTGGCAAAGCTGCAAAACGTGCTGGAAACGCTCGGCTTTCCCGGCATCATCGTCCTCATCGATCGGGTCGATGAACCTTACCTGATTAACGGCTCGGCCGACCTGATGCGAGCCATGGTCTGGCCCATGCTGGACAACAAACTCCTGAAACACCCGGGCATCGGCCTGAAATTGCTCCTGCCAATCGAGCTGTCGCACTTCATCGACCGCGAGGACCGGGACTTCCACCAGCGGGCACGGCTGGACAAGCAGAACATGATCCGCTCGCTGGAGTGGACCGGCCAGTCGCTCTACGACCTGGCAAACTCCCGGCTGAAAGCCTGCGCCGCCGAAGGCTGTTCGCCCACGCTGGGTGGTCTTTTCGACCAGTCGGTCAGCGAGCAGCGCCTGATCGACACAATGCGGTCGTTGCGGGTACCGCGCCACCTATTCAAGTTCATCTACCGCCTCTTCGTTGCCCATACCAATGCCTACACCGACGAGCAACCGGTTTGGGAGATATCGGGCGAGACGTTCGAGTCGGTGTTGGCCATCTACCAGCGCGAGCAGGACTCATTCGACCGCGGCACGGGGGCGGTCTAATATAAAGCCGCGACCCGGGGTCGCGGTGAACGGCCCCCGGGTTAACCCCCGGGGGGT
>JAUWJC010000653.1 GCA_030607895.1 Pirellulales bacterium | reverse complement strand
TTTTTTTTGTGTTTTGTATGAATGTTTTAGCCCGGACTGCCACGTGGGGGGCGGTCCCTAGTTGGCGTTCGGTGCTAAACATGACTGAATGTACCACTGAATCTGAACCTTCAATAGCTTGATGGATGCTACCATGCCCGATCCCGTAATTCTCCTGTCGATACCCGCCCTGCGAGAAAAAGACGTTCTCCGGATGCCCAATCTGCGAGAGTTGACCGGCGGCGGCGAGATTGCCGAGTTGGTTCCCAGCTTTCCTTGCGTTACTTGCCCGGTGCAAGCCAACATGACCACCGGCAAGTTACCCCGCGACCACGGCGTCGTGGCCAACGGGTTCTACTGGCGCGACAAGCGGCGTGTCGAGATGTGGACGTCGCCGAACGACTGCATCGAGCGGCCGCAGCTTTGGGACATCCTGTAACATCACCAGTTGGGGCTGACTTCGGCCGTCTGGTTCCCGCTGCACGCCAAGCAGTGCGAGGCCGAATTGGTTTGCACGCCCGCCCCCATTCATAATCCCGACGGCTCCGAGTCGCTCTGGTGTTATACCCGGCCGACGGAGTTGTACGGAACGTTGCGTGAGCGGCTGGGCCACTTCCCGCTGAAGCATTATTGGGGTCCGCTGGCCGGCATCGAGTCGACAGCCTGGATAGTCGACTCGGCCGTTTCGGTTGCCGAGAAGCGGCCGGACTTCTTCTATATTTACTTGCAGCACCTCGACTACGCGGCCCAGCGGACCGGCCCGGATAGTCCCGCCGCGTTGGAGGCGTTGGGTGAGTTGGACGGGCAAATCGAGAAGTTGGCGGCCGGGTTTCGCCAGGCATTCCAGCAAGATATCCACTGGCTGGTGGCCGGCGAGTACGCCATCACGCCGGTCGAGCACGTTGCGTATCCCAACCGGGTGCTCCGCGAGGCCGGGCTGTTGGAGGTTTGCCGGGAGGACGATGGCGAACATCTCGACCTGACCAGAAGCCGCGCCTGGGCAATGGTCGATCATCAGCTTGCCCATGTGTTCGTTGCCGACGCCGATCCAGCCGTGACGGCCCGGGTGGCCGAACTGTTTGCCAATCAGCCGGGTATCGCCGAGGTATTGGTCGGCGATCGGTTGGGCCGCTATGACCTGGACCACGCTCGAAGCGGCGAAGTGGTGCTCGTCTCCACGCCCGACAGTTGGCAGGCCTACTACTGGTGGCTTTCCGACGACCGTGCGCCGGGTTTCGCCCGGACTGTTGACATCCACCGCAAACCGGGCTACGATCCGGTTGAATTGCACATAGACCTACCCACCAAGAGTATCCCGCTGGATGCAACGCTGATGAAGGGTTCTCACGGCGCCCCGGCGGAAGATCGATCACAACACACGGTGCTATTATCGGCGCGGCCGGGCATTTTTCCCGGCACGACCGCTAGCGACACCGATGTGTTTCAGGTGGTGCTGCGTGCGTTTGGAATCGAAATGGCATAATAGGAGCTTCGATATGAAACTATCCACGCTTCCGCTTCCAGGCCTGAAGGGCCGCGCTGTCACAGCGTTTCCGCTTTCAGGCCCGAAGGGCCGCGGGGGGAAAGCCCCCCCCGCCGGCGCGCGGGGGGGGGGG
>JAUWJC010000576.1 GCA_030607895.1 Pirellulales bacterium | reverse complement strand
GCGCAGGTCATTGAATATCTCGTCTTTGAACTCGCCGAGTCCCTGTTGCTTGATCAGCAGGTCCGGGACCGTGTTGTCGCTCGGGTTTCGGTGGTAAAACAGAACGCCCCCCGCGGCGTGCGCGACGGTGTCTTTGCCCAGTTTCACCTCACCGGGATACTTGGCCAGAGTGAAGAAGGACCGCCGCCGGTCATTGTGCGGGATCATCTCGTCGGTCAGTCGCCAGTTTTCGTAGGAGGCCTTGGCGTGGATCGGCTGGTTGGACTCGACTTCCACGTGAATGACCGGCCGCTTTACCTCAACCCAGATGCGCACGGTGGCATCGAGTCGTTTCCCGTCATCGCCGGCGGCGCTTCCCCGGAGCTCCACGTGCCCCTCGCGCAACTTCAGTTCCTGCTGAAAGACGGCCTTGGGAGAATCAAACGGATTGGGATCGAGCCGCAAGCGCACTCGGCCGAGCTTGAGATACTCGTTGTTTTCCGCGAGGCTGCCACTGCGCTGCATGTAGAACAGCACCTCGCCATTCTCCACCCACACATTCAGCCCGATGTCTCCACCTCCGCACGGCATCGACTCGGCAGAGTTCTTGCTCAGGGAATCCCAGACGACGTTATATGCATCCAGCAGACCAGCGGGCATTGCTTCCACTTTCCCCGCCCCAAGCGTCGGCAGGCACAGGCAGGTAAAGGCTATAATTACGTATCGATTATCGTACATTGTGTCGCTTTCTACTTGGTCCGGTATTTCCCGGATAGCTTCCCGCCGACGACCTCCGTTGGCCTTTCCGACGAGTCTATCGCCGATCGCGAGGTCAGCAAGCATTCTTTCTGCTCATCGGCGAGATAACGTGTGCGAGGTCAAATCCTGGCGGCGACGAAGCCCGGCCGGAATGCGGCAACTCAGCAGGCGATGATGCTTTTTATTGCGGATCGCGGATCGCGGATTGCGGATTCAATCGCGACAAACGTGAATCCACATTCCGCAATCCGCAATCCGCAATCCACATTCCGCAATGGAGCCTTCCGCACGCTGTCGACAGAACTACACGCGCTGCCGGCACCTACCATCGGCCAGAAAGAAAACTCACACACCGAGATGCCCCGGCCGTTTCCGGGCCACGATTTTGCCCAAACCGGCCCCGGTAGAGGCGTTCATTGCCGATCCGCGCAGACCGTTCCCGTCGCCTCCGCCCTCTCCGGTTTCTCCGTTCTTTGGGGTATCTCCCTCAAAGTCAGTGACGTGCGGAACTCATGGTGGTTCCGGTGGTTACTTGGGTAGGCAACGACCGAAGGTCGTATAGTCTTCGAAATCAAATCCTTGTGCGAGCTTACACATGAAGATGCTTCAATTGCGTAGGGCGGTGGCGGTTGCTGGTGTCGTGTTGGCGGGGGCTTTGCCCGCCGTGGCAGGCGAGGCGGCGGCGGGCGACTGGCCCCAACTCCACGGGCCGAATCGCGACAACATCTCCTCCGACACCGGCCTGCTCAAGCAGTGGCCCGCGGATGGGCCGCCGCTGCTGTGGAAGTCCGGCCAGTGCGGCAACGGCTACGCCGGGCCTGCCATTGCCGGCGGGCGGATATTCCTGTCGGGCGACTTCGCCGAGCAGGAGGCCGTGATCGCGCTGGACGGCGGCGGCAAGTTGCTCTGGAAGGCCGCCAACGGCAAGGGCTGGAAGGGCCCGTACCCCGGCGCGCGGACCACGCCGACGTATGACAACGGCGTGCTGTATCACATGAATCCCCACGGCCGGGTGGCGGCCTTTACCGCCGCCGACGGCAAGGAAATCTGGGCCGTCGAACTCGGCCAGCGGTTCGGGGCCAAGCCCGGCACCTGGGCGCTTGCCGAGAACGTGATCGTCGACGGCAAAGCCGTGCTGTGCGCGCCGGGCGGGCCAAAGGGCAGGGTCGTGGCACTGGACAAGGCCACGGGCGAGACTCTCTGGGCCAACACCGAGATCGATCAGAGGGCGGCGTACTGCTCGGCGATCGTCGCCAATCACAACGGCGTTCGGCAGTTCATCACAATCATGCAGACGTCCATCGTCAGCGTGGACGTTCGGACGGGCAAGCTGCTCTGGAGCCACACGCATGAGACCCAGCACGGCCAGAACGTCACCATGCCGATCTACGTAGACGGCAAGGTCTACGCCAGCAGCGGCCACGGCACGGGCGGGCGGCTGCTGGAGATCGCACCCGACAGCCGGTCGGTCAAGCAGCTTTGGGTGGACAAGGATCAGGACAATTGCCACGGCGGGGTGATCCTCCGCGACGGCTACCTCTTCGGCCACGGCTGCAGGCTTTACGGCAAGGGGTTCGTATGCGTCGAGCTGGCCACGGGCAAGACCGCATGGAACGAGAAGAAACTCGGCAAGGTCTCGCTTACCTGGGCCGACGGGCTGCTCTACTGCATCAACGACAAGGCGAAGGTCTCGCTGGTCAAGGCCGACGGCGCGGGCTGCAGCGTCGTAAGCGAGTTCAAGCTGCCGCGGGGCAAGACACTGACGCTGTCGCACCCGGTAGTCTGCGGCCGGCGGCTGTACTACCGCCACTGGAACGACCTGTACGCATACGACATCAGCGCGGCCGCGGGGAAATAGGGACGAAAAAGGGGACTGGCTCGAATGGCACTGCCGTCTGTAGTGGGCCTCGATGAGGGTATACCTATCCCACCGGCAGGGCCGATTTGTGAACTTTTTCGGCCTTGCACTCGTCTTTTCGCTTTCCGATAATGTTTT
>JAUWJC010000164.1 GCA_030607895.1 Pirellulales bacterium | reverse complement strand
TGGTGGGGCTCGCTTCGCTCGACCCACCCTACAGTTTTCCCAAAGCCGCGAGAAGTGCGTTTCTGCACCCACTCGAACCATGTCTAGAATACCCCGTTCAGCCAAGTTTTCCAGCTTTCGTACTTTGGGTTACTGAGCTTGAGCATCAGCAGCGGACTTCGTTTTGGGCGAACGGGCTTGGTAACGAGTTTCATCCGGGCTGCGTGGGGAGTGCGTCCGCCCTTTCTGATGTTGCATTTAAGACAGGCGCAAACCACGTTTTCCCAAGTTGTTGTGCCGCCGTGGCTTCTGGGAATCACGTGGTCCAGGCTTAGCTGACTCTTGGAGAAGGAGCGGCCGCAATACTGGCAACGATTTCCGTCGCGCGCAAAGACAGTGTGGCGATTTAATCGCAACGAGTGCTTGGGTACCCTATCGTAGAAGAGAAGTCGGACAACCCGAGGTGCCTGGATTTCGAAATTGACCGCCCGAATCCAGTCATCATGCGGCTGCTTCATTTCGGCTCTAAGTTCGCTAATTTCGCGCCATGCGTGGAAATCGTAGTTGGCGAAGGTTCCTTCTTCGAGGTGGATGACTTCGGCCAACCGGCAAAACAGCAACCCGAATGCTCGACGGACGTTCACGACGTGGACGGCCATGTATAGCCGGTTGAGTACCAGCACACTGGTTGAGAGCGTGTCGCTGGCAGCCACGGTCGCCATGGGCGGTTCTCCCTAGACAATTTCGGCCGGCCGTCGGCCTGTGGGTCGCGACCGCAGGCCGTACCCGCAACATCCATCAGGAACATCTACCCCATGGATTTGGCCATCGACGCAATTACCCCGGAAAGCCGATGCAAGTATTCTTTTCCAGGAGAGAAAGGTATTTTATCTCAATACCGCAACCGACACCAGTACCCCAACCCCAAACAAAAATAAAAAATGGCCAAGGACACCTTGCGGCGTCGGCGCGTTTGTGAGTAGGATGAAAGAACTGGGAGTTTGTTAGGCAACTCTGTCCCTGTTCGGTTGCGGCTGTAAGCCGCATTGGGCTTTCTTTTCAGGCGTCGGTCTTCGCCGACTTGGCGTGGGGAGTGGGTCAATGATTCGGTACTGTTGCGATTTGTGCAAACGGGAACTCGATCCTGAACAAGATCTTCGCTACGTCGTTAAGATGGAAGTTTACGCAGCCTTCGATCCGATGATGGTCGAGGAGGCCGACGACGACCGCGATCACTTGCAGGAAATCCAGGAGATTCTCGAACGTCTGGAAGACGCCGAAAGCGATCAGATCGGTGAGGACGTCTACCAGCAGATGCGATTCGACCTTTGTTCGGATTGTCACAAGAAGTTCGTCAGGAATCCATTAGGGCAAGAGACTGCCAGGGCGTTCAATTTCAGTGAGAACTAGAGGGAGTAGTGATCAGTGGTCAGTGGTGAGTTATCAGTGGTCGGTTATCAGTTCTTCCGAACCTGGTTCCCAAGCTGGAGCTTGGGGCCGAGAGAAGTAGTCCGTTGCCGCTGACCACTAACCACTAACCACTGACCACTAATGGGTCGACCTTTCTTCATTCGGCGGTCTTCCCGTCGCCCGCGGCAGGCACTCTTGCTGATGGCAGCCATTCTGGCTGTATTTGCCTACCGCTGGTGGCAACCTCTTCCGCCTGCTCCGCCCGAAGCACTTGCCGAGGGAACCTACGCTGTCCGGCGCGTGGTTGACGGCGATACCCTGGTGTTGACCAATGACGCACGGGTGCGGCTGATCGGCGCCGACACTCCGGAGACCGTCAAGCCAGACTGCCCGGTCGAGCCGTGGGGCCCGGAAGCCACACAGTTCACCCGCGATTTCGTCGGCGGTGGGACGGTCCGTTTGCAGTTGGATCGCGAGCGGGTAGACAAGTACGGTCGTTTTCTGGCATACGTTTGGGTAGGCGACCGGATGCTGAACGAAGAGCTGATCCGCGCGGGACTGGCCAGGGCCAAGACCGGTTTTCGCTACTCGTCGTCGATGAAGGGCCGATTCCGCCGGGCGGAAGGCGAGGCCGAGGCGGCTGATCGGGGGATTTGGTCGGGCCGGTCCGCGCCGTCCCGGTAGCTTGCGACTCCGGCCGATGAGTGGTAGGATTTGGGCAATTCAAGCTGTCGTGATGATGTGCAGGGTGGGTCGAGCAGAGCGAGCCCCACTCAATCAAGAAAAACGCCCGGTGGTTGAGCGCAGCGAAACCCCGGGGTTTCGCTGCGCTCAACCACCGGGCGTTTGCAATCTTAGAGAAATGGGAAACCAATCGTGAGCACGAACGAAACACTCAAAGTCGCCGTAATCGGCGGCGACGGGACGGGACCGGAAGTGGCGGCCGAAGGTATTAAGGTACTTAAAGCCATTGCCGAACTGGAAGGGATCAAATACGAACTGCAAGACTTCGACTACGGCGGAGATCGCTATCTGGAGACCGGCGTGGTGCTGCCCGACGGTGCGGTCGAGGAACTGTCGGCCTTCGACGCCATTCTGTTGGGTGCGGTCGGGCATCCCAACGTGGCTCCCGGCATTCTCGAACAGGGCCTTCTGCTGAACCTGCGGTTCGCCTTCGACCAGTACATCAATCTTCGGCCGGTCAAGCTGTTCCCCGGCGTGGAGACACCCTTGGCCGGCAAGGGACCCGACGACATAGATTTCGTGGTGGTCCGCGAGAATACCGAGGACATGTACTGCGGTATCGGCGGTTTTTTCAAGAAGGGCACGCCCGACGAAGTGGCCACCCAAACGGCCATCTATACCCGAAAGGGTTGCGAGCGGTGCATCCGCTGGGCCTTCGAGTATACCCACAAGCGGAACATGAAAAAGCGGCTCACCCTGGTGGCCAAGACCAACGTGCTAACCATCGGGCACGACCTCTGGTGGCGGACCTTCCAGGAAGTGGCCGAGGAGTATCCCGACATCGAGACCGACTACAACCACGTCGACGCCTGCTGCATGTGGATGGTCAAGAACCCGGAATACTACGACGTGATCGTCACCACCAACATGTTCGGCGACATCATCACCGACCTGGCCGGTATATTGCAGGGCGGCATGGGCGTGGCGGCCGGCGGCAACATCAATCCCGAGCCGGGCGGCACCAGCATGTTCGAGCCGATGGGCGGAAGCGCGCCGAAATACACCGGCAAAAGCATGATCAACCCGATCGCCGCAATCAGCGCCACCGCCATGCTTCTGGAACAGGCCGGACACCAGGCGGCCTCCGACCGCATTATGACGGCCATCCAGACCGTCACCGGCACCAAGATGAAAAGCCAGGCCGCCGGAAAAATGGGCTACAGCACCCAAGAGGTCGGCGATCTGGTATGCAAGGCACTGTAGGCACGGCAATCATATCCATTCCGGAAGGCGGCACGATATGATCTCCCTGATCGAGGCGCTCAACTACCGGTGTTTGCGGTACGTGCGGCAGCGTCTTGACCCCTTTCACGTGCTCGTCGGGCCAAACGCCAGCGGAAAGACCAGCTTCCTGGACGTTGTGGGCTTTCTGCACCAACTGGTGGCCGAGGGACTCGACGAGGCCATTACTTCGCGCACGACGAATTTCTCCGACCTCGTGTGGTGGCACGAACAGGGAGGGTTCGAAATGGCCATCGAGGCACGCATTCCGGAAGCTCAGAGAGCGCTGCTCGATGATTCCAGCTTCGACACGGTCCGCTACGAGGTGGCCATCCGACACAACAGCGAGTCGCAGCAGGTAGAAATCGTTGCCGAGCAAGGAGTCCTTAAGGTTGACGCGCCGGACAAGACTCTCCAACGGTCGTTGTTTCCGATGTCGGTTGCCCCCCCGTCTTCGATTTCTCTACAGGGTGCTCGGCAGAAGAACACTCGCCGGCTCTTCAGCAAAACGCACGGCGGAAACGACAACTACTACGCGGAAGCGCATGGCAAGGAAGGCCGATGGCGGCCAGCTTTCAAGCTTGGTCCCCGGAAGTCAACGCTGGCAAATCTGCCTGAAGACGAGACGAATTTCCCCGTTAGCACCTGGTTCAAGAAGTTGCTGTCGGACGGCATCGAGGCGATCGTTCTGAACAGCCTTCAGATGCGGCAAGCCAGCCGTCCGGGGCGTGGTATGGGGTTCATGCCCGACGGCTCAAACCTGCCGTGGGTGGTTGCCGGTCTCCAGCGCAAGTCGCCCCAGCGCATCGAAGAATGGGTAAACCACTTGCAGACGGCGCTGCCCGACCTGGTTGGCATCAATACCGTGGAACGGGCCGACGATCGTCACCGCTACCTGCAACTGACCTATCGCGGAGGTCTGACCGTTCCCTCCTGGATGGCTTCGGACGGCACGCTTCGGCTGTTGGCGCTGACGCTGCCAGCCTATCTGGACGATCTGCGGGGAGTCTATCTGATCGAAGAGCCGGAAAACGGCATCCACCCGAAAGCCGTGGAAACGATGTACCAGTCCTTGCATTCCGTTGACAACGCTCAGGTACTTCTCGCCACGCATTCTCCGGTCATCCTTGCAGCATCCCAATCGGACGATGTCCTGTGCTTCGCCAAGACAAGCGAGGGGGCAACCGATATCGTCTCTGGAAGCCGGCATCCTCGCCTGGAGGACTGGCAGGGCGAGATGGACCTGGGCACTCTATTCGCATCCGGGGTGCTGGGGTGAACACCACGGTCCGCCGACAAGACCTGATCGTCCTTGTAGCAGACCTCGATATCGAAGTAACCATCAAAACCATTCTTAAGAGAGCCAGGTCGCTTGGAATTCGAGAGATTTCCTTCCAAGTCGACCGTTTTGTGAAGCACGATCCCGGATGCTATCGCGAGGCCCACGACTATCTGCGGCCGTTCGTCCGTCAGTTCCATTACGCGATGGTTGTTTTCGACCGCCACGGATGTGGGCGTGAAGAACGTTCAAGAGAACAACTCGAAGCGGACGTCGAGTCGCGCCTTGCACCAAGCGGTTGGGCGGAGCGTGCCGCGGCAATCGTTTTGGACCCGGAGTTGGAGGTCTGGGCATGGAGTCGGTCGCCTGAGGTTCCGGCCGTTCTCGGCTGGGGAGACACCAAGACCGATCTCTGGGGTTGGATGACGGAGAATAATCTGATCGATTCGGGCGCCCAGAAGCCGCGTGACCCGAAGGCCGCACTGCGCAGGGCCCTTCGCACCACCGGGAAGCGTCCCTCCGCGTCAATCTTCGGCCAATTGGCCCAGCGTGTGGGACTACGCCGCTGCACGGACCCGGCATTCGATAAACTCAAGACGACCTTGCACCGTTGGTTCGCCGCCGAATAGAAGAACGCAGACAGCCGCAAGCGGCCGCCTTCATCCTTCCGCGCCAACCCGCTACACCTTGTCCGGGTCGGGAACCACGAACGGCTTGCGCGACTCGCGCGTCAGCATTGCCGTGGCCTTTTCGTTGCCGACGAACTTCTCCGTTTTGGCGTCGAACGTCAACGTCAAACCGTAGCGGAGCCTGGTCTTGTCGGGATCGAGCCCGTTGTCCCTCAGGTGCTGCCGAACCCGATCGCAGGTGGCCGCCGTGTCCTCGTTCGTCTTCACGTCGGCCAGGCGCTTCTTTATCTCCGATACTGGGATTTTATCACCCAGCAGATTGGAGATATTGCCCGTGTGGCAAAGTGCGCTCGAGAGATGGCCTTCGAGAATCTCGCCGTTGAGGTCTTTTGGATTGCGGCTGCGGACGGCCTTCATGAAGTTGTCGTAGTGATCGCCGCCGGCGTTGAACTTCTCGATCTCCTTGCCGTCTTTGTCAAGCGCCACGCCGCCGTTGTAGCTCTTGAGCACGACGTAGCCGTCGGTTCCGTAAAAGATCACGCCGACGCCGGCACCCATTAGCGGACCGGTCTTGAGGTTACGGACCTCGAACACAAGCGTCTTGTCGCCGAACTCGTGGATGACGACCTGCAAGTTTGCCGTCTCGCCGGCCTCGTTCTCCCCGTAACCGACGCGCCCGCCGTAGGCCAGCACTCTGTCGCTGAGCCGGTCCAGCCCCAGTCCCCATCTGGCAATGTCCATTTGGTGGATGCCCTGGTTGCCCAGGTCGCCGTTGCCGCAACGCCACTGCCAATGCCAATCGTAGTGGAAGCGGGGTCGGGTAAGCGGTCCCATTGGCGCCGGGCCCAGCCACAGGCTGTAATCCACTTCCTTGGGCACCTCGTAGATGCCCCGCGGACCAATCCCGCCGCGCGGGTTGTAGCACAGACCGCGGGCAAGTTTCACTTCGCCGATCTTACCCGAGTGGACGTACTCGATCGCCGCGATCGTTCCTTTCGTCGAACGGCATTGCATGCCGGCCTGGCAGATTCTCTTGTACTTGCGGGCGGCTTCGACCAGGCTGCGTCCTTCCTGGACTTCGTGGCTGACGGGCTTTTCGACGTAGACGTCCTTGCCCGCCTGCATGGCCCAAATGCCCGCCAATGAGTGCCAGTGGTTGGGCGTGGCAATGCTGACGATGTCGACCGATTTGTCGTCGAAGATCTCGCGCATGTCGCGGACGAACTTGGGCCGCCGGCCTTGCTTCTTGGCCACCTGTTCCGCCCGCTGCCGACCGATCTTTTCGTCGGGATCGCAGACGCAGGTCACCTCGGTATCCTTGCGGCCGATGAACGCGTTCATGTGTCCCTGACCCCGGCCGCGGGTTCCGATTACCGCCACGCCGAGCTTGTCGGCCGCGCTTGTCCCCTGTTTTTCCTCCTCGGCAAAGACCCGACCGGATGGGGCGGCGGCCATTGCAGCCGCGGCCAGCAAGGAATCCTCCAGAAAACGACGTCTTGAGTAATTCGCCATGAAAGTGTACTCCTATTGCGTGTCTTGTGTGGGTGGAATGGACGATCTACTTTGCCCATTCAGTATAACCGATCGGTCATCATGGATGCCAGAGGCCTAAAAAGGGACCAGGTTTAATTTGCCGCCTGCGGCCCGAAGGGTGCTTCGCACAAATTAAACGCACAAATTAAACATGGTCCCTTTTTCGGTCGGACCCGCCTCGCACGCGCTATTGGTCCGGCGTGGATGGCTGCTGCTGTTGCTTTTCGGCCATTTGCTGGGACATGAGCGTTCGGGCACGCCTCAAGAGCGATTTGCTATTCGCCCGAGTGGAAGGAACTATTCGGTTCGAGTCGGACTCGGAAGTATAGCCGGCATGCTGAACCTCCGACTGTCCGCCTTCCATGTCTTCCTTGTAGGAAACCCAACGGATGCCGTCTTCCACGATCGGCGTATTGTCCAAGTCGGGCGTGGGATCGTTCTCGTAGTGTTCGAACGACGCCAGCGCGCGGCGGGCCCGTTCGTATGTCGGATCGACGGCCAACGCAAGGCGGAAGCAGTTCTTTGCTCCCTCCGCGTCTTCCCGAGTAGCCAGAATAAACGCCAAGTTGAAGTAAGCATCCGCCTCGCTGCCCGCTCGACGGAAGTGCTCCAGTGCGTCCTCGTGGCGGCCTTGATGGCCGAGAACCATTCCCAAGTTGTTGCGGTATCGCGAATTCGACGGCGCCATCGTCACCGCTTTAAGCAACGACGCCTCCGCCTTGTCGAGCTTCCCCTGCAAGTAGAAACAATAGCCCAAATCGTTGAATAATTCTGGATTCCGGGGATTCAGACGAACTGCCTCGGTGTACAGCGCCTGGGCCTCGCGATAGCGACGCTGACGGTCGGCCAGCACACCCAGCTTGTGATATGCCTCGTATCGGTCCGGATCGCTTGTGATCAATCGCTCGTAAGCAGCCCGGGCTTCAACGTACTTCTGGCCCTGCTCCAGACCGTGAGCCGCGGCCATCTCCGAGCCGTACTTCGCGGCACGCCGGCGAGCCTCCTTATCGCGCTGTTTCGGTTTTGCGGCGAGAGCCGAGAAAAGGTTCTTCGGCTTCTCGAAGGGATTGCTCAGAGCCAAGGAGTCCTTCCCGCCAAACATGCTCCCGCAACCCGAAAAGAACAGCACGCAGCCGGCAGCAAGTACAATGCAGCATCTGCCGGACAGCCCCGATGCGACAAGACCAGCCGCCCGGCGATCACCATGAAATCGGCTCTTGGGCATAAGATACCTTTCTCTTTCTCGCTCAACCATCGCTCCCGCTTCCCTGGTTCCCAAGCTCCAGCTTGGGAACCGGTGCCG
>JAUWJC010000490.1 GCA_030607895.1 Pirellulales bacterium | reverse complement strand
TGAGGTATGACGTTTGTGGTATGATGTATGACGAATGACGAATGACGAATGACGAATGACGAATGACGGAAGGAAACCACCTATGTTTGGTTCAATGAAGGAATATCTCGCCGGTCAGCTTGATGAGATTCGCCAGGCCGGCCTGTTCAAGGCAGAGCGGGTGATTACCAGCCCGCAACGGGCACGGATCGACGTGCTGGAGTGCGAGCCCGTGCTGAACCTGTGTGCAAACAACTACCTCGGCCTGGCCGACGATCCGCAGGTTGTCGCCGCCGCCAAAGACGCGCTGGATCGGTGGGGATACGGCATGGCGTCGGTCCGCTTCATCTGCGGCACGCAACAAATCCACAAGCAACTGGAAGAGAAGATTAGCGAGTTCCTGGGAACCGACGAGACGATTCTGTACACATCGTGCTTCGACGCCAACGGCGGGCTGTTCGAGACGTTGCTGGGGCCCGAGGACGCGATACTCTCCGACGAGTTGAACCACGCCAGCATTATCGACGGCATCCGGCTCTCGAAAGCCCGGCGGTTCCGATACAAGAACAACGACATGGCCGACCTCGAGGCCAAACTGAAGGAAGCGGCCGACGCCCGGTTCCGCATTATCGCCACCGACGGCGTGTTTTCCATGGACGGCATAATCGCCGCCCTGCCGGGCGTTTGCGATCTGGCCGACAAATACGACGCGCTGGTAATGGTCGACGACTCGCACGCCGTGGGATTCATGGGTGCGCACGGCCGGGGTACGCCCGAGTATCACGGCGTGATGGACCGCGTGGACATCATCACCGGCACGCTGGGTAAGGCGCTGGGTGGCGCCAGCGGCGGCTACACCAGCGGCCCCGCCGAGCTTGTCCAGATGCTCCGCCAGCGGAGCCGGCCGTATCTGTTCTCCAACACGGTTGCCCCGCCGATTGTGGCCGCGTCGATGAAGGCCATCGAGTTGCTCTCGGAGTCGACCGAGTTGCGCGACAAGCTGGCGAAGAACACGCGTCTGTTCCGGGAGGGGATGACCCGGCTCGGCTTCAACATCACACCCGGCGAGCATCCCATCGTACCCATCATGCTGGGCGACGCCGTTCTGGCCGCCCGCATGGCGGAAGCCCTGTTGGCGCGGGGCATCTACGTGATAGCCTTCTCGTACCCCGTCGTGCCCCAGGGCAAAGCCCGAATTCGAGTCCAAGTTTCGGCCGTCCACACCGAGGCCGACCTCCAGTTCGCCATGGACGCGTTCGCCGCCGTGAAGCAGGAGTTGGGAATCTAACCGCCGCTTGCGGCTTCGCACAATTGGAGGAGAAGAGGTAGGGGAAAAGGCCGAAGGGGGAGAAAGATTGTAGGGTGGGTCGAGGTACGAGACCCACGTTCTTGTCAGTTTCTTCCCGCGTGGGTCTCGTACCTCGACCCACCCTACAACTACTCCCGGCGGGCGAACACCGTGGCCGTGGCATCGTGATAGACGTTCTTCCAGCCGGGTGATTGCTCCAAGGCGATGGGGAGCTTCTTGGAAAGCTCGGGGTTCCAGACAACCACTTCGACGTTGTATCGGGCGAGCGTAAGTTCCCAGTCAGGCGCGGCGCCCGCGATGCGGATGTAGTCGTTCCAGACTGCGTCGGGGAAAAAGTCGATCCGGCCGTCGATGAATACTTTGACCTCGGGCTGAAGGTGCCAACTCAGGTAGCCGCCCCACTCCATCGTGTTGAATATCCGGCCGCGGCAGCCCGACCGTTTTAGAAACCCAACTACTTGCCGGGGTTCATCCACCGGGTAGAGAAGCCGCTTGGCCGGCGGCAGCAGCGGGTTGTACGGCCGCGTCCATGGAGTGGACATCAACGCCAGGCCAATCAACAAACACAAGATGACGAAGTTCAGCGGCGATCGCTCGTCGCGCTTTGCGGGCGTCTTCTTCCACGAGTTCCATAGTCCAGCGGCTTGTGGCGCCAGCGCGGCCGGCATGACCAGTGCCCACCAGATCACCATCCGCTGCGCCCGATATGCCAGCACGGCAAAGGCCACAAGCAGCAACACTCCGACCGGGTCCAGCCGGCGCCGGGCCAACCCCACAACCGCGATGACCAACACGACCGAGGCGGAGAACACTACGCCCGCATAGTTCCCAAGCGATGTCGGCAACCACTCTTCGATCTGCCGCTCGGACGATTTCGAGGCGACGCCCAGCACGTAATCCATTGTTTTTTCGGGATGCGGGCAGCAGAACATCATGACGATTGCCACCAGCACGCACGCCAGACAGCATCGGGTCGTCCGGTCGGCCGACATCGCGCGAAAGCCGCCTTTCCGCCAGGTTTTCCAAGCGGTGGCCATGAAGAAAACACCCGGCAGTACAACGCCCAGCGGGAACGCACCGTGGGTGTTGGTCCACAACAGTTCGACCACGGCCACAACGGCCACGGTCGAGCGGCGGTCGGGCCATCGCCAGAGCGCAAACAGTTCGACGGCCAGCAGCACGGCCGAGAACGCCTGCGACCGGACACCCAAGTTCGAGGCGGCCAGGACCAGACCGACGAGTGCCAATCCGGCTGCCACCCGCACGTTACCCGACCGATACCAGCAAAGCGTAGTGATTATTGCCAAAGCCGTGGCGTAGCAAATTCCCGCAACGAACTGGACCAACGGGAACCCACCCGCCCGGACAAGCCCATACATGGCCAGTTCGGCCAGCCAGTTCTGGTTGAGGATCGGCCGGCCGGCGATGGTATGAGTGAAAACGTCCCGCTCGGCGAGTGTGCCGGTTTGCCACATCATCCGACCGCTGTTTGCGCGGTGCCAGAAGTCGACGGGCAGTTCGACCGCCGTCCAGACGTACAGCAGTGCCAACAAGGCGGGCAGGACGAGCCAGACTGGCGCCAGGGCTATTTTTGGTGTTTTCATTCAACACAAGGTCGGGCAAACCGCAACCGTTCACGGGTTTTTCGGACTCTCGGGGCCGATGATGTGGCAAAACTGCCGCCCTTCTCTGGCCCCGGAACCCCCCATCGCTTGTTCGGCTTGGGACCCATCTGGAAGATCAGCTTTCCGCCGTCGACGAGTTGCGGGTGATAGAACCACGGTCTGTTCAGCGGCTGGCCGTCGAGCGTTGCCGACTGGATGTAGACGTTCTCTTTCGAGTTGTTTCTGGCCTCGATGACGAACTGTCCACCCGGGTAGTATTTTTTGTCGAGATGAATGGTAACTCGATCGAATATCGGGCTGCCGATATCGTAGGTTGGCCGGACTGCCGCTCCACCGTCCATCTGGAAAAGCCCCATCGCACTCATCACGAACCAGGCGCCCATCTGACCTTGGTCCTCGTCGACATATTGTCCGCCGTACTTGGCCGGCACGTGAGGATAGCCGTCGACCGGCCCGATTCCGTAGAAATGGTCCATGATTTCCCGTGCCCATTTCTGAGTCAGCCACGGGGCGCCCGCGTAGTTGAACAGATAAGCCGCCTGCATGTTTGGCTGATTGCCGAAAAAGGGGACAGGCACCGTCGGCAAACCGAAAACTCTCGTGAAAACCAGCCCGTGACGGAGCCAGTCCCCATTTTCGGACTCCCCTCCTTA
>JAUWJC010000122.1 GCA_030607895.1 Pirellulales bacterium | reverse complement strand
TAATTTCAAGGCTAAAACGGACGTTTGGAATCGCACGAACTTTTTCCAGCCTAACAGCCCTAAACACCTAAACACCTAAAAACCTCTATCGAAAATCCTGTATGGTTCCGGCTCGTCCGGGTTAGGCCGCTTGCGGCTTCGCACGCGTTTGGTGTGGCTTGCGTGGCGGTGCGAAGCCGCAAGCCGCGCTCTCGCAAGCCAATGTTTCATAAGTTCTTACCGTCTTGCGCGGAACTTGATCGGTAACTGTCTAAGGTTCCACTGCACTTGACGCATTTAACCACGGCGTGGGATACTAACCGCTTCCTGCCCGGGATTACCGCGACCACCGGTCGCGGCTTTACACGGTCGGTGCGGCTTCCATGCAGAACCTTGTTCCCACTCCCGCACTCGACTGTTGGTTTCTAACCGGCCCGCCCGGCAGCGGGAAGACGGGGGTTGGGGTCGAGTTGGCGCGGCTGGTTGGGGCGGAGATTGTTTCGTTGGACTCGATGGCGCTTTATCGGGGTATGGATATCGGTACGGCAAAACCGAGCGCCGAGCAGCTTGCAGCGGTGCCGCATCATTTGGTCGATATCATCGAGCCGCACGAGGAGTACAGCCTGGCACAGTATGTCGAGGCGGCGCATGGCCGCATCGACGAGATAAAGAATCGCGGCCGTGAGGTGCTGTTTGTCGGCGGCACGCCGCTCTACTTGAAAGGCCTTTTGCGGGGTATCTTCGAAGGGCCGCCCGCCGATCCGGAATTGCGCGCCAAGCTGCGGGAAGAAGCCGAACGGCACGGCTGGGAATCGCTCCATCGTCGCCTGACCCAGGTAGACCCCCAAGCGGCCCGGCGGCTGCACCCCAACGACACGCGGCGCCTGGTCCGGGCGCTCGAGGTATACGAGAAGACAGGCCGGCCGATCAGCCAGATGCAGCAACAGTTCGACGGGGGCCGACCGGCCGACGAGTGTCGGGTGTTCGTGCTCGATTGGCCCCGCGAGGAGCTTCTTGGCCGAATCGACCGCCGCGTGGACCGGATGTTCGCCGCCGGGTTGGTCGATGAAGTCCGCCGGCTGCTGGACCGGCCGGGTGGTTTGAGCAAAACGGCCGGGCAGGCCGTTGGATATCGCGAGGTGGTCGAGTATCTCCAGCAGAACCAGGACCTCCCCGAGACCATGGACCTGGTCAAGACACACACCCGACAACTCGCCAAACGCCAAGGCACCTGGTTCCGCGGCCTAAGCGAATGTCGCTTCGTGCCGGTATCAGGCCAGATCGACCCGGGCGCGGTCGCTCGGCGGATTGCCGCGGCGGATGTCCGAGAATTACTGTAAAGCCGCGACCAGTGGTCGCGGTTTTCGGGTCGTTGGGCCGCTGCCGGGGAATACCGCGCCCACTGGTCGCGGCTTTACAACTCCGATGCGACCTTTGCACTTCGGCCCAATCTGTCTAAAATTACGAGTCTTGCTTCACCACACAGCTCCCGTTGATTAGGAACACTGCATTGCTTCGAACTCATACTTGCGGCGAACTCCGAGCGTCAGACGTTGGCCAGGAGGTTACTCTCTGCGGCTGGGTGGACACGTATCGGGACCATAGCGGCGTCCTGTTTGTCGATTTGCGCGATCGGTACGGCCGAACACAGGTGGTCTTTGCCCCCGAAAGCGGGGATGAAACCCTGGCCTCGGCCAAGCTGCTGCGGAGCGAGTTCGTGGTGGCCGTCACCGGCAAGGGGGCGCCACGGCCCGAGGGAACCGTCAACCCTAATCTGGTCACGGGCCAGATCGAGCTACGGGCCAGGCACTTGGAAGTTCTTAACCGCAGCTTGACGCCGCCGTTCCAACCGGGTGCGAAGGAACTGCCGGGCGAGGACCTGCGATTGAAGTACCGCTACCTGGACCTGCGAAGGGCCGAAATGCAGCAAACGATGCTGCTGCGCCATCGCATGATTAAGGTCATGCGCGATTACTGCGACGAACTGGGATTCATCGACGTGGAGACCCCGGTGCTCGGCCGCAGCACACCGGAGGGCGCCCGCGACTATCTGGTCCCCAGCCGGGTGCAGCAAGGTATGTTCTATGCGTTGCCCCAATCACCCCAGCTTTCCAAGCAAATCCTGATGATCGCCGGTTACGATCGGTACGTGCAGATCGCCCGATGTTTTCGCGACGAGGACCTTCGTGCAGACCGGCAGCCGGAGTTCACGCAGTTGGACTTGGAGATGGCCTTTGTGGACGCCGACGACGTGATGGGGGTCATCGACGGGTTGGTTGCCCGGCTGGCCAAGGAGATCCTCGGGCTGGAAGTGCCGATACCGCTGCCGCGAATGACCTACGATGAGGCGATGGAGCGGTTCGGCCACGACGCGCCCGACCTGCGCTTCGGCATGGAGTTGATCGACATAACCAACCTGGCTGCCGAAGCGGAGTTCCGCGTGTTTCGCGGCGTGGCCGACTCGGGCGGCCGGGTCCGGGGTATCAACGCAAAAGGGGCGGCGGCAAAATACTCTCGAAAGGGCATCGACGAGTTGACCAGCTACATCGTGGGCGACTTCGGCGCCAAGGGGTTGGCCTGGTTCAAGGTCGATGAACACGGCAAGCTGGCTTCGCCAATCGCCAAGAACTTCAGCGCCGAACTGTTGGCCAAGATTGCCCAGCAAATGGACGCCCGGCCCGGCGACCTGCTCCTGCTGGTGGCCGATCGGGCCGACGTAACCTCGAAGGCGCTGTACGGCCTGCGCAAGCGGCTCGGTGCGGAGTTGAAACTCTACGACCCGGCCGAGATGCATTTCTCCTGGGTAGTCGAATTCCCCATGTTCGAGTACGACGAAGAATTGGACGGCTGGGCGGCCATGCATCATCCGTTCACCACACCCCGGGCCAAGGACCGCGACCTGTTGGCGACCGATCCGGCCAGGTGTCGGGCACAAGCCTACGATCTGGTGGTGAACGGCAACGAAGCCGGCGGCGGCACCGTCCGAATTCACGACCGGCAGCTCCAGCAGGAGGTGTTCCGCCTGCTGGGTATCGACGAAGAAACCGCTCGGGAGAGCTTCGGCTTCCTGCTGGATGCCCTGCAATACGGTGCCCCGCCGCACGCCGGTATTGCATTGGGAATCGATCGGTTGATAATGCTGTTTGGCCAGTTGGACAACATCCGCGATTGCATTGCGTTTCCAAAGACCCAGCGGGCGACCGACCTGATGACCGGAGCACCCGGCCATGTCGATTCTCGCCAGTTGCAGGAACTCGGAATCAAGATTAGCCGTTGACGAATCGGCCGCCGGACGCAAAACTGTATGAATAACCGTGCACGGCCAGTTGGGGACTGGTCCGTTTTTCGGCCAGAAGACGTTTTTTCGGGTAAACCGCTGGCCGAAAACATGGACCTGTCCCCTTCCGTGGCGCGAAGGGGACAGTTCCCCGTAAACGGGTACGAGAAAAAGAGCAGACAAGGAGGAGCTATTCTCATGAAGTGCAAAATCCATCAATGGCAGGTTGTGCTGGCGGCCGTTGCAGTCGCCGGATGTTTGGGATGTTCCCGCGAAACTGGCAATACGCCCACACCGCCGGCTAATCAGTCGGCCGCTTCCAACGGCACGGCCGACAGTGGCGACAACTCAGGCGACAACTCGGGCGGCAATTCGGCGATCGCGAAAGGTCGATCGGCCGAGGAACCCGTCGCACCTCCCACAATCCCTAAAGTCATACTGCCCGACTCACTTGCCGCCACTTGCCTGGTCAAGGTCGGCGACCCAATGCCCCAGGGCCAACTGATGGGCTTGCAAGGCAATGGCCAGTCGCTTCAAGCGTGTTTTGGCGAAAAGCTGACCGTGGTGCTTTTCTGGACCAGTCGCAACATGTACGCCCAGGATGCGCTCGAGCACGTCAGCAAGCACGTGGTAAGGCCCTTTAGTGCCAAGGGGGTTCGGGCCGTATGCATCAACGAGGGCGACACGCCCGAGGTCGTACTGAAAGCAATCGATCTGCTTGATCCGAAATTCCCGCTGCCAAGCCTTTTGGACCCGGGCGGGCAGTATTTTGCCCAGGTCGCCAATGACAGGCCGTTGCGACCATACTTGCTGGACGCGCAAGGCAAGATACTCTGGTTCGACATCGAGTATTCCGAAAGCACCCGCCGCGACCTGATCCAGGCAATTCGGGTTGCCCTGGGCGAGATATGACAAACGTGACGAAGCCCACTCCTGTTGAACTTGATCTGAGCATCAACCCGACACTGGTCACCGAGATCCTCCGCGGGTTTGTTCGCAACGAGATACATCGGGCGGGATTCCAGCGTGCCGTGATGGGGATGTCGGGTGGAATCGACTCGAGCGTGGTAACCTACCTGGCCGCCCGGGCGATGGGGCCGAAAAACGTGCTGGCCGTAACCATGCCCTACAAGACCTCCAGCGACGCCACCGTGCGCGACAGCCAAACCGTAATCGAGGAGTTGGGTGTCCGCGCCATCGACGTACCCATCACCGATCAGGTCGACGCTTACTTCGCCCGGTTTCCCGATGCCTCACAAATGCGGTTGGCCAACAAGTGCGCCCGCGAGCGGATGACGGTCCTTTACGATCAAAGCGCGGCTTTTGAAGGCCTGGTAATCGGAACCAGCAATAAGAGCGAATTACTCCTGGGCTACGGCACTCAATACGGCGACACGGCCTCGGCAATCAATCCGTTGGCTGCTCTCTACAAAACGCAACTCTACCAGCTTGCCGAGTACCTGGGTGTGCCCGAGCAAATCCGCACCAAGACACCAACCGCCGATCTCTGGGCCGGTCAGACCGACGAAGGCGAGTTGGGGTTCACCTACGCCGACGTTGACCCGCTGCTGGTTCGGATGGTCGACTACAATTGGTCTCGGGCGGAACTGATCGAGGCCGGTTTCGACGCCCAGTTCGTCGAACGCGTGACCGACATGATCCGCCGCAACCAGTTCAAGCGTCGCATGCCCATAATCGCCAGGCTCTGACACCGCACCGGCGACCGCGACTTCCGCTACGCCCGCGATTGGGGAACGTAGATAGTTGCTGTTGCGGCTCGGCGGGAGCCTCGCCCTCCCGTCACCCATCATCGACCACTTTCCGCAACAGAAACTAGATAGCCAAACACGCTCAAGGGCGCCGAAACCATGCCCGATGCCGGTTGGACTACCAGTCTCATCCTTGTCGGCGAATTGGCCGTGCGGCTGGGGCTTGCCGTGCGGATCATCATGCGTCGCCACCCGGTGGGTGTTACCCACGCATGGCTGGCGGTGGTTCTCTTGTTTCCCTTTGCCGGCGCACTGGTCTATCTCCTGATCGGAGAACTGCGACTGGGAAACCGTCCGGCAAAGTGGGCGGCCAAGATTCACGGGCCGTACCAAGCGTGGCTCGACGACCTTATGCACCGCAGCCATATCGACTGGTCGGAACTGGGCACCGAGTGCCAACCCCTCGCCCGACTCACCAGGGCCACGGTGGGAATCCCGACGGTGCCCGGCAACGAACTGTGTCTGATCGACGACACGGACGCGGCATTGGAGGCGATCATCGCCGACATCGACGCCGCGCGGCGGACGGTACACATGGAGTTCTACATTTGGCACGCCGGAGGGTTGGCCGACAAGGTGGCCGAAGCCGTGCTGCGCGCTGCCCAAAGAGGCGTCATCTGCCGCCTGCTGGTCGATGCGGTGGGTAGCCGCGACTTCCTCCGCGGCGAGATGGCCGACAGACTGCACAAAGGCGGCGCGGCGGTTCGTGGAGAACGTGGCCCGGCTCGTCAGCCCGTTGCTGTAGGAAGGATGAAGCAGAGCGGGCATCGTCCACCAGAAACGCTTCCAAAACGCGTAACCGTTCACGACTTCTGCCGGGACGACGGAACCGGGCCACGGATAAAACACGGATAGAAGGAACATAACCGTTCACGGGAACGATACAGTCTTTGAACAGAAGGAAACAAAGGCAACGAAGAAAAGCAGCAACGTAAGGGCGATTTGTAGCGGAAAGCGACAAGCCGACGTACACAAGAAGGGAATGCACGCGATGGGAAAAAAGGGAAAGAAGACATGCCGATTGCCTGCTTCCCTCTTCTCCCCTTTTCTCCTTTTTCCTACTGTACGTCCTCTTTCATTCCGCCAATTCGTTGCATTCTTCGTTACCTTTGTTGTCTTCTGTTCCGAAAATATCCCGTGACCGGCACATTTTGCCTGCCTCTTTTGGTCTTCGATCCGTGTTCGATCCGTGTTTCATCCGTGGCTATGAAGAGAATCCCGTGAACGGTTACCAAAACGCGAACCGGCCCCCAAAGCAATGAGTGCCTCCCTAAAGGTTATTACGCTCAACCTCGCACACGGACGCCGGCGAGGATTGCATCAGGCGATGTTGGGGAAAAAGCGAATCGAGTCGAATCTCGATCAGGTGACGGCCGTTTTGCTCGGCGAGCGGGCGGACGTGGTCGCCTTGCAAGAGGCCGACGGGCCATCGATCTGGAGCGGGCGGTTCGACCACGTCGCATATCTGGCCGAGCGGGCGGAAATGCCCCATTTCTTCCGCGGCGAGCACGTTCGAGGGATGAAGCTCAACTACGGGACCGCGCTGCTTTCACGACATCCACTCTGCGACATCGTGACGCACACTTTCGCTCCGGCTGGGCCGAGGCCCACAAAAGGTATTGTCGTGGCCGGTCTTCGCTGCCCCGCCGGCTCGGAGCGGATGCTGGACGTGGCCTCGATCCATTTCGACTTCAGCAGCCGCTCGGTCCGACGGAAGCAAGCCGAAGAAGTCATCCAGCTACTAGCGCCCCGCCGCCGGCCGCTCGTGCTGATGGGTGACTTCAACTGTGGATTCGGCGGCACCGAAGGCACGCTCGAAGAACTGGCTTCCGCACTCGGACTAAAAGCCTACAAACCGACAGCCGACATGGCAACCTTCCCGTTGCGCAACGTTCGGCTCGACTGGATACTCGTTTCCGCGGAACTTGAGTTCCGCAACTACGCAACGCTACCCGATGTACTGTCCGACCATCGCGCGGTAGTTGCCACCCTGGACCTGGCAGAACGTAAACCGGAAACCGTCAGGTAACCCAGGGTGCGCTGCGCGACCCTGGGCTTTGCTGTGTAACCGCTTCGCGGTAGCAGCAGAAACCACACTATCCGTGGAATTCAGCGACATCGGTCTGTACCGCCTTGTCAACTACCGACTGCCCGAAGGGGCCTCTTCTTCCGGGTGAAGCCCCAAAAGAAGCGTAGAGTCTTACGCTGTCAAGTGTCAAGAGTTAACTCTGTATCCCACCAACACGACCCACGCCACGAGTGGAATCGCCGCCACGGCGGAATACGCCAGCCAAGCACGCCAGCTTCCGCGTGGAACCGGGAAGAGGCTGAAGACGATACCGGCTACGAGGTTGACCACTAGCGCACCGAAGGTGATCCATTGAAAGCTCGGTGCGCTGGTGCCGGTGATTACGTCCCAATAGGCCAGACCCGAGGAGCCGTCCTTCCAGCCCCAGCTTTGACTCCAGGATCGCGTACGCGCTGGTGACCCGGTGCTTCATCAGCCTTGGGATGATCAGGTATCCCACAATCAAGTAGGCGACCGGCAGCGAGAGGATCAAGCCGACGTAAATCGGTCCGTGGGCGATAACCTCGCCGGGCGTTGACAGGTAGGAGAGCGTGCTCACCAGCGTGGCGAACTGCGAGATGCCTATGACGAACGGGCCCATGCCGCTGCCGGCGATGAAATACTCTTTGATGTTGGTCTGCCGGCGGGCGTACCACCATCCCAACGCGACCATCCCGGCGCCATACAGAGCGATCACAATCCAGTCGATCGCCCCCAGGCCCTCTTGGATGCACGTGGCCGATGCGCCGGGAATCGGAGAGTTCATGGGCACCACGCCATTGGTGACGGCTCAGGCGTCCTTGAAGACATCCAACAGTGGTTTGCCTTCGAGGATTTCTTTCTTGAAATTACGCTCCATCTTGCCTAGCGCGTCGGCCATGTCGGCTACGGCTTCCGCGGCGTCTTGGGGTACAACCACCACGCCGTCGCGGTCGGCGAAGATGATGTCACCGGGCTGAATGCGAATGCCGCCAATCTCGATATCTACGTTGGCCGCCACGTCTTCCATGCGTCCCACGGCGGTTACCGGCAGCACGCCTTTTGCGTAGACGGGATAGTCCCCAAGGGCTTCGATCTCCTGGAGATCGCGGATCGTGCCGTTGACGATCGAAGCTACCGCGCCGTGACACTGGGCCCCGGTGCACATAAGCTCGCCGCTCGAAGAGCCTTTGGCCCCCCCCGTGTCGATCACGATCACGCCTCCGTCGGGCACCTCGTCAATAGCCTTGTGATAGATCCTCGACGTGATCTTGGCACGATTGGGGACAAACTGGACCGTGGCGGCGGGGCCGCAGATATTTCCGGATTCAGGCAGGTGACCGTAGAGGTTCAAGCCCTCGATCGCACCCCAGATACCAAGCTTGTCCAGACAGTCGTGGATATCACCGCTGTACCAGCGAGCGAGACGTCGAATGATCTTCCGAGGAACCATGGTGCATTTGCTCCTTTTCCAACTTTGTAGGAGGCGACTCCAGTCGCCGATTTGGCGCGATTCGAGATGCTGTCGGCGACTGGAGTCGCCTCCTATAAGGGTCATGCCCCAAGGGTCACGCCCGACGGTTGTGCCTTTCGAATAAGTCGAGCAGCTTCTCGTTGGGATTCTTCAAAAAGTCCTGTATGATGGCATCTTCGGCCGCAAACATCTCCTCGGCCTTGGCCAGGACTTCTTCGGCCAGGTGTTTGGGGATCACCACCACGCCGTCCATGTCGCCAAAGATGATGTCGAACGGCTCGACCCAAACGCCACCCACCTGAACGATGCAGTTGTACTCGATCCAAAGCACGCGTCCTTCGCCGCTGACCGGGGAGACCGACGGCCCGAAGGGGAGGAAATCCAACGGCCGAAGCCGCTCCAGATCCCGGATCGGCCCGTCGCTAACACAACCAACCGCGCCTTTGGCCGACGCGATATTCGCGATGCAGTCGCCCACAATGGTTCCACGGTCCCCCATCCGCGTGCCGTACATCAGCACGTGGCCCGGCTCGATCCCGTCGTAGTATTCCACGTCGACCGTCTCGCGGACTTCCTTCGTTCCAGGGGGAAGACCCGTGACGTTGGCGCCCCGGATGTTGTAAGCCAGGCCGCACATCCGACCCTTGTCGGGGAAGTACGGGCTGATCTCGGCGTCCATGGTGGATCGCCGGAAGCCCAGGGCGTCCAAGGCATCCGAGCAGGCGGCCGAACCGCCGCCGAGCGCCTTGATCTGTTCGCACAGCGCGAGCAACTCCCGCTTGCGCTGCGGCGTGACCTCTTGAGACTTGACCTCCGGATAGAGGCTCACTTGCTTCTTCATACTCTGCTTACCTTTCAATAATTACGGCTCTTCCGCTTTTAGGTGCAAACTCCTGGAAAGCGGCCGGTGTGCCACTGCTTGCGGAACTTCCCGTGAGCGTTGAACTTGCATCACGACACTGCTTGCGGGACACTTGTCTAATTCGGAAAGCCCGCAAGCAGTGCCTGCCCAACTCAAATGGCTTGTTTTCTCC
>JAUWJC010000449.1 GCA_030607895.1 Pirellulales bacterium | reverse complement strand
CCTAGGTTGGTTTGACGCTCGATCATCGTTTCGAGCCGCTGGACCGATTTCAGGTCGGTTTCGGCCATTTTCTCCAGGATACCCTGTTCGTCGGTAACGTGGAACAGCATGGGCTCAGTCGACGTGGATTTACCCTTGCGCGGGCCGCGATAATCGACCGCTTTGAGAGTGATTTTGAGCTGGTCCCCCTTGACTAGCCCGAGCGCCCCCAGTTGGAGCACATGGCGACCCTCGACGGCGGATTGTGGCTCTTCACCCTTCGGAAGCTTGTAAATGTCGATCTCGTCTTCCGCGGCTCGCCCCTCGTCCCCCGCCCCTCGTCCCTCGCGGTGTATCACCTGGCGGACGATGGCAACGCGGGCCAAGCCGTAGTCGTCGCCGGCGAGAAAACCGACGGTTGGGTTGGCAGTCGGTATTATGTACGGCGTGACGATGCTGCCGGCAATCCGCGGGCGGTGATCGGCCTTTATTCGAATCACACCGCCGATGGGGCGCTGCAACTGAAGGCCGTCGATGTCCGTAACTTGGATTTCGTAGCGAATCGGCTCGACCACGGCGGAGAGCGGAGTCTTGTCGGAATCCAGCTTCCAGCGGTTGGGGCCGTCGGCCGATCGGTCGCTATCGTCCCGGGTCAGCGGATAGTCCTTCTCGTCAATCGAGAGCGTGGCGTCTTCAAGCGGCTTGTCGGAGCGGATGCGCAATTCGACACGCGAACCCTCGATCACCGATATCTGCCGCAGGCCCTTGGGCACTGACCCCTGACCCCTGACCCCTGACCCCTGCGTCTTGGCATAGGCGGGCGGCGTGACTTCCAGTTCCACGTCGATTGCCGCCAGCGGCACGACGACCAGCCGCGCCCGATCGGTCCAGGCGTCTCCCAAATAGAGTTGGTAGTTCACCGAATCGACCAGCCGCGGCAACTCGCCCGCGAACACACCCGACCGCTTATCGGCCGTTTGCAGGGGGACCGTCGTCCGCTGGCCGGTGGAAAGTGCCTTCAGTTCGGCCCTGCCCGCCGTGGGAAGTCGGCCCGAGCAGGTCACCTTGAATTTGACCGGCTCTCCGAACGGGCTCTTCAGAACGGTTCGCCGCCAGGCGGTCAAGTCGATGGGCGTGCCGTTGATCTCGACCGCCAGGATGACTGTTTTCGTGGGATAGTGGCGCGAACCCAACAGCAGCCGGTTGAGGAACGCCCGGGTGTGATCGGGGAACCGCCAGACGGCTGCCGCCGTGAGGATGAGCGTTACCGCCAGGATGAGGGCACGCCGGGAAAGCTCGCGTCGCGAGAGGCCCTTCATCACGTCCAGTTGCGGACTGATTTGGGCCGTATGGTCTATAACGGCCTGTTCCAACTCGACGGAGCCCCACTGGTAGGCTTCCGGCCACTCGAATTGCAGGGCGGCCACCAGGTCGGTGTCGATGTGCTGCTGCTTCTGTACCATGATAGCCATGTCGAGTTCCGATTCCCTGGACACCAGCCAGGGACGCACATAGCGGCGGAACGCCCAGGCAATCGCCCCAACGCAAATCGCCATCGCGACTACCCGTTGAGGGCGGTTCATCTCCAACAGCCAGTCGACCAGAAAGACCGCGGCCAGACCCCAGAGCACGGCCAACAGCAGCGCGCTGTAACCGGTACCCAGCCGCACGCCCTGACGGCGGCGCCTCAGGTCGGCCAGTCGTGCATGGAGTTTCGACAGCTTGGTCATGTTCGTCATGGCAGGTTCACCCGTTTTCGGCCAAACCACTCGCCCAACATCAATACGGTAACGCAGACGAAGCAAAGCCAGGTGTTCCACAAGGGAATCACCTCGATGGCCGTTTCCGTCTTGGAGACCAGTTTGATCTCGTCCGGCAACCTGGCGGCGGTCGTCAAGTCGTAAGTCCTGCCGCCCGTGGCATTGGCCACCGCCTGCTCCAACGCCGTGTTGCGGACCGCGCGGCGGCGCTCGGCCGACAACACGGTCACCTGGAAGGTAACGCCGACCGGCTCGTTGGTAATCGGGTCCTTGACGCTCAGGCGATGTTCGCCGCCGACCGCGAGTGGAATTCGGGCTTCGAACACTCCCTTGCGCAATTGCGAGATGCTCAGCCGGCGGACGTTGGCTTCGGCCGGGCCCCCTGTTTTCCGACGCTGCCCGGGTAGGGTCAACTCGGCCGATAGCTTGCGGGGGAGTAGCTTGTCTGCGAGCTTGTCTTCCGAAAGCGGCTTGAAGTCGGCGTCGTATGCCTCGACGGTCACCAGCACGTGGTCGTCTGCCTGGTAGTGGCGGCGATCGGTACGCACGACGAACCGCTTGTGGGCACCCAGGGCGTGACGCAATGCCAGCCGGTGTATCATCTGCCCCCAGAACTGGCGATAGTAACGGTTGCCATACTTGCGCCGCAGTCGCCAGGTCTCGTCCATTGCCAGGTAGACCACCTCTCCGCGGCCGTACTGGCGGACTGCCACCAGCGGTTGCGGGGTCTTACCGTCGATTCCAGAATCACCGCACTTGTCGCGCGGATGCACCGCCAGGGCCGTGGCCAATGGGGCCAATCGCTCGACCGGCTGGTACCAAGGAATCGGCCCCAGGTTGGACCAGGCCTTATCGCTTTCGGCCTTGTCGGAGCCCAGCCGCATGAAATCGTACTGGACGGCCTCGGCAGTAAGTTGCAGCCGGAACGGTTGCCGGTCGCGAATCCTGGCGGCCGGGTCGAGCTTTACCGGCAGAATGTCGGCCAGGGGCGTATCGGCCAGTTGGCCGGGACCGAACCGGGGACCAGCCAGCACCACCAACCCGCCGCCAAACTCCGTTACGAACTCCTTGGTCATTCGGCAGAATCGCGAACTCAGCGCGGCGGCCGGCATGTCGCCCAGAAAAATCACGTCGTGGGCGAAAAACTCGCTGCGAGCCGGGCTTAGGGTCGTCAAGAACAGTTCGTTCGTCTGCCGGACCTTGGGATCGGCCGACCGCAGAAACGTCCGAAAGCCTCGGCGACCGACCAGCTTGTCGCGGTGGAATACCTCCTTGATGAACCGCCACTCCCAGGTCGGCTCGTACTCGACGAACAGCAGCCGGAGGAAGTCATCATGCACGGTGGCCTCGCGCCGTGCCCGGTTGTTCTCGCCAATCACTTCTTCTTCCAACGGTTCCGCCTCGACCGTGAACGCGAAGCGGCCCGTTTCCTTCGGCGTGTACGGCAAATCAACCGTTTGCGTATTGCCGGTCAATTCGAGGGTTCGTTGGCCGATTTCTGATTTCTGATTTGGGATTTCTGATTTCTGATTGCTGACCCCTGATCCACCGAGCCTCTGCGCGGAGAATCGCAACGTGACCGTCTTTCCAGTCAGCCCGTCTTGCCGGACCGTTGCCACGAGAGTGGATCGCTCGTCCTTCTTCATCACAAGCGGGGTTTGCAGGTCGAGGGCCACGTCGTCGGCCGCCACGGGCCCGACCCCCACCGCATGGACTTTTACACCCAGACGCCGGGCCGCCCGAACTGCCGAGGGACCCGTGTTCTGGTTGAAATCGCTCACTATGACCAACCCGGCCAGATTGGCGGTCGAGTATCGCCGGGCTAAATCGTCGATGGCCGCACCCAGCGCGGTCACCTGGCCGCTGGTGGTCAACTGCTCGGCTAAGTGCTTTGGATCTGGACCGACCGTACCCCGGGCGTCCGATTCCAACTCCAGAGAGCGAACGCCGTCCGGTCTATCGAACAGAAACGCCCGCAGACGATATTTCTCGCCCAACCGCCTGAGCAGATCGCCATCTTGGTTTTCCAAAAGTGCCTTGACGTAATCAATCCGCCTAAACTCTGCCCCCTGGCCCCCGGCCCCAGCCCCCCGGCCCCCGACCCCCGCACCCCGAGCCCAACCATTTGGGGGCCCGGGGGCGGCCGGGGCGGGCCCCGGGGGGCGGCCCGGCCCTCGGGGGGGGG
>JAUWJC010000195.1 GCA_030607895.1 Pirellulales bacterium | reverse complement strand
CGCCTTCCCGCGCGCTTTCAGCCACCTCCTCCACGCACGGGTTCGACGAATGCTTACATTGGATAGCGATTTGCCCGTTAAGATAGGCAAAACGACAGCCGAAAGCCCTTGCCTTCACGCGACTTGCGACGCGCAACCCCCTCGGAGATACATATATTCACCGACAGGGGCTCGGCAAGCTGGTAACGCGTTTCAATTGTCAAAGATCGAACGTCGGCATAACGCCACGCACTGTACAAGCGTACCAAATCGCGGCCGAACTTCAACCTCAATTCTTGGGCCACTTGGCCGACGCGCCCCCAAGCAAACGAATATAATTCGTCAACGTCAGATCACCCATTCTGCCAATATCGGACCTGTCCCGTTTTCATACTTTCGGAATACTAATATTATGTCCCCGCAATACCTGTCCCCGGAACACCTCTGGAATATCTCATTTTAGCGGATAAATCGCTGTCCAATAATTAGAAGCCTCTCCTGGCTGCGTTTGCGCCCGATGATTGACAACCCTGGCCCGTTAGGCTAGATTCAGGGCTGATTCAAATGTCTATCAGTCACCCAGTCGGATTAAGCCATGCTACTTACCAGATCAGTCCTAACCGCGACGCTTTTTCTAGTGGCAGCCGGTTCTTCCATTGCCGCTGAAACGAGCCGGCCGAACATTGTGGTAATTCTTGCCGATGATTTCGGCGTGGGGGATATTCAGGCACACTACCCGGAGAACAAGATTCCCACGCCTTGCCTCGATCGGTTAGTGGGGCAGGGGATGAGTTTTACTGACGCGCATAGCTCGTCGGCCGTCTGCACTCCGACGCGTTACGGGTTGTTGACGGGCCGTTACTGCTGGCGAACGCGGCTTCAGGAATGGGTGATCGCCGCCTACGAACCGCCGTTGATCGGGGCGGATCGGATGACGCTACCCGGTTTTCTCAAGCGGCACGGTTATCACACGGCCTGCATCGGTAAATGGCATCTGGGTTGGGAGTGGCCCGGTCCGCAACCGAGCCGGATGGTGGAGAAGGGAAACGCGCTTTGGAACGCCCAGTGGGATTTTTCCAAGCGGATTATGGCGGGGCCGACCGAGCGGGGATTTGACTACTTCTTCGGCGTCGACCTGCCGAACCTGCCCCCGTTCACGTTTATCGAAAACGACCGCGTGGCCACGCTTCCCACGGCGCGTTACGAATATCATCCGGATCAAGGCACGGTTATGCCGAAGTCTTTCGCGGGCGCCCCGATGGCCCCCGGCTGGCAGTTCGACGAAATCCTGCCCGAGATCACCAAGCGGGCCGTTCGATACATCCACCGGCAAGCCGAACGCGGCGATCCTTTCTTCCTTTATTTCTCCATGACATCGCCGCACGAGCCGGTAGTGCCCTCGAAAGACTTCGCCGGCAAAAGCGGTATCGCCCCGATCGCGGATTTCGTCATCCAGACCGATTGGTCGGCGGGACGGGTCATCCAGGCGGTCGACGACGCGGGTATCGCCAACAACACGATCGTTATCTTCACCGCCGACAACGGACATTCGCACTACACGGGCTGGGAGAAGCTCATCGAAGCCGGCCATTTTCCCAGCGGTCCCTATCGCGGGCACAAGAGTGACATCTGGGAAGGCGGCCACCGGGTTCCGTTCGTGGTTCGCTGGCCGGGCCGAGTCGCGCCCGGCAGTTCCAGCGACCGGCTGTTGTGTCTTAACGACATATTGGCCACCTGCGCGGACATTGTTGGGGGCGCACTGCCGGACGATGCGGCCGAAGACAGTTTCAGCTTCCTGCCGGCCGTTCTGGGAAAGAGCCAGCGGCCTTTCCGGCCCAACGTCGTCAGCCACTCCGTCAATGGCGAGTTCGCCTACCGAGAAGGCCCCTGGAAGATCGTCTTCAAAATGCCGGCCCGTAATCGCCAGCAATCACGCGGCCGTCCGGCGGTGGTTGAACTCTACAATCTGACCGAAGACATCGCGGAGAAGAACGATCTGTCGACAGAACGTCCCGAGATCGTGAAACGGCTAACCGCGAAGTTGGCCGCGGTTGTCGACTCCGGCCGCAGCCGCCCGGGCCATCCGCAATCCAACGACACGGATGTTCGCTTCGACGTCATTCAGAACGAACGTTGGGCACCGGCCTTGGATTAGGTTCTTACCGATCAAGTTCCGCGCAAGATGGCAAGAACTTGTGAAACATTGGCTTTCGAGAGAGCCGCTTGCGGCACCGCACCGCCATCGGCACCAAAAGTGTGCGAAGCCGCAAGCGGCCTATGGTTCCGGCTCGTCCGGATTAGGTAACTTTAGGGGCGGTCGATAAACAACTTAGCGGGAGAAAGACAATGAGCAGCAGAACGACAGTAGTCTTATTCTTGTTCACCGCCGTGCTGGCAGGCCTGACAACGCACGCCAGTGCCGAGGTGCGGTTGACGATCAAGGAAGTCACGGCCATCCGACCCACCCACGATGGACGCTACTTCGGCCGGGCATCGCTTCGGGTGCTGGCCAACGGGGTTTGGGTGACGACCTATGTTCATTCGGACCACCATTGGAAGTGCCCCGGCGGCCAAATCGAAGTCATGTTTTCCGCCGACGAAGGCCGGACATGGGCTCCGCCGAATACCTATCTGGACGGCAAGCCTGTCTCGGGGTTACCCAGCGCTGCGAGCCCGAAGGAGTCCCCGCACGATCCCGTCGAGCCGTATATCTACCTCGCGCCAAATGGTGACCTGGTGATCACGGCCATGGACGCCATTTTTGGCCGGGAGGGCAAGCGCCGCCCGGGCCACGGTGGTATGTGGATCACCGTTTCGGCGGATGACGGCCGAAGCTGGAGCAAGTGGAGCAAAGTCGCGTTTAGAGGTATTCCAGGTGGGGGTTGCGGTGATCTGACGCAGGATTCTTTCCTCGATGGCAACACGATATACGCCACCTCCCGGCTCTCCGACTGGCGTAACAATCAGCCGGGGAAGTTACTTTCCGCCCGATGGTTCTATCCGGGGAAAACGCTTCCCGCCCTGCTCAAGTCCACCGACAACGGACGCACGTGGGAATTCATCAGTTGCTGCGATAGCGAGATGGATTGGGATCGGACCGGCGATTCCGAGACCGGTATCGAACGCGTTGGCGAAACCGAGCTTGTGGTCGTCATACGAGGTGGTTTCAAGACGGAGTTGCCCTGGTTGACCAGGAGCCAGGACATGGGCAAAACGTGGACCAAGCCGGTCAGGGTGAATTCCAAGGTGAAATCATGGAAACGCGCCAGAATCTACACTCTCAAGCACCTCAAGCATTTAAGCGGTGCGGAGACCATCCCGCAGTGGTGGAACGATAGCATACTTATCGGGACCGGTGTCCATCAGGTCTCCGTAAAGCCGGCCACCCGAAACGTTGCGCTCTGGTATTCGGAAGACAAGGGAAAAACCTGGAGTGCGCCGCTGGATCTCGACGCGAACACGCCGGACGCCGGTTACGGCGACGTGCGGATGCGCAAGAACGGCGATCTCGTCGTGGTCTCCTACCACGGGGCCCACGATCGGGCGTCGATCAAGCAGTACGTGGTCGGTATTGAGACCCACAAGGGCCCGTAGAAGTTGTCAAGGCATAGGGGGAAAAGGAACCACATGGCGACCATCCTCGACGAAATCGTTGCTGCCAAGCGACTGGAGATTGAACGTGCCAGGCGCGATGTTCCCGAGTCGCATTTGCGCGGCCGCTCGCTCGACGCGCCGCCACCACGCGACTTCTTCGCCGCGCTGGCCTCGGGCGAGTCGATCAGTCTGATCGCCGAGGTGAAGAAGGCCAGCCCATCCAAGGGGATCATTCGGGCGGACTTCGATCCGGTCGCAATTGCTCGAATCTACCAGGAGCACGGGGCAAGTTGCATTAGCGTGCTTACCGATCGGCCGTATTTCCAGGGCAGCCTGAAATATCTTCGGCGGATCCGCGCGGCCGTCGAGTTGCCCCTTCTTCGCAAGGACTTCATTCTCGATCCTTACCAACTGCTGGAAGCCCGCTCGGCCGGGGCCGACGCCGTGCTGTTGATTGCCGAGTGTCTGGACGACCGGGCCCTGGCGGCGCTGCACGACGAGGCGATCGGACTGGGCATGACGCCGCTGGTCGAACTGTACGAGCCGGCCAACCTGCCGCGAGTGCTGGAAACGGGCGCGCGGCTGATAGGCATAAACAACCGCGATCTGCGTACGTTCCAGACCGATTTGGAGCACACCATCCGGCTGCGCGGCCGGATTCCCGACGACCGCCTGGTGGTAGGCGAGAGCGGCATCCGCACCCGAGCCGATGTCCAACGACTCGAAGCGGCCGGCGTTGGGGCCATCCTGGTGGGCGAAAGCCTCATGGCCTCGGCCGACCCCGGCACGGCGGTAGACGAACTGCTGGGCCGATGAGTTAATCCTAATCGCGAATCCCGGCCAGTTCAATATCTGGTAATCGTTCACGGGATCTCGGCGTTCAACCTGTAACCTCCCTGGACGCTGGCGGCACTATAGCGGAGCCGGGCGGCCAAACCCTCTTCTCATCGCCCAGCTACCAGGCGGCCAAGAAAGCCGCCGGACGCGATGCCCTGGCCACCGCCGTGGTCAACCTGGGATTGCTCAAGCAGCATCCGCCGATCAAGAAGGCACTCTCGCAAGACACCAACCCGCTGGTATCGCTGTTGTTCGCCGGCGTGTTGGAGTCGCTCGGCGAGTCGAGTTGGCTCTCGATGGGCCTCGAGGCCAAGGGCGACACGCTCACGCTCCAGGCCATGCTTGACGACAAGCAGGGCAGCCCGACCGACCACACGGCGTTTGCCGTCCCCAGCGAGCCGAAGGAGGGAGCGCTACCCAATCTGGCTGTTCCCCGGCAGATCGCCGGACTGAGCCTCTACCGCGACCTGCACGCCTTCTATTCGGCCAAGGACGAACTCTTCCCGGAGCGGACTTCGGGGCTGATTCTCTTCGAGAACATGATGGGGATATTCTTCAGCGGCCGGGACTTGACCGACGAGGTGATGGGCGCCACCAGGCCCGGCATTCGCGTGGTGGTGGCCCAGCAGCAGTACGATCCGGCCGTCGGCACTCCGCAAGTTCAAGTCCCGGCTTTCGCGGCCGTTTTCCGCCTCCGCGAGCCGGCCAAGTTCGCCGTGGTGGCCGAGGAAGCGTGGCAGAAGGCGGTGGGACTGGTCAACTTCACCCGCGGTCAAAAGGCCCTGCCGGGACTAATCATCGATCGGTCCACTCACGAGGGCACGAAATTCACCGTGGCCTATTTCTCCTCGGCCAACGAGGAAGACAAGACGAAGCTGCCCGTGATGCACAACTTCCGGCCCTCCCTGGCGGTAGTCGGCGAGAACCTGATCCTCGGCTCCACCGACGGCCTGACAAAGGACCTGAAGCCGAAAAAGGGACCAGGTTTAATTTGCCGGAACGGCCCGGAGGGTGCTTCGCACAAATTAAACCTGGTCCCTTTTTCGGCCCAAACACACAGCATTTTGGAAATGGACGGGAGCCGGCTGGCCTCGATCCTGACTGCCAACCGCGAGAACCTGATCCGCCAGAACATGATCAAGGAGGGAAATACGCAGGAACAGGCCTCGGCGGAAATCGACCTGATCCTCACCGTGTTGAAATACTTCGGCCGGGCGAAGCTGGACGTTGCACAGCGCGACGGTCACACCCGGACAAGCCTACAATTGGAACTCAACCTGTAAGGAGGGGAGTCCGAAAATGGGGACTGGCTCCGTCACGGGCTGATTTTTTCGGGAGTTTCCGGCATGCCGACGGTGCCTGTCCCCTTTTTCGGACGGTGAATACCGAGCACCGTGGAAAAAGGGGACAGGCACCTCGCGGCTACGGTTTTTCCCGCAATTCAGGCCGATATCGGCTTGGAGCCAGTCCCCATTTTCCACTGACCGCTTACAGTTTGGGAAAAAGGGGACAGGCACCTCGCGGCTACGGTTTTCCCCGCAATTCAGGCCGATATCGGCACCGAGTTTTCAACAGTGCCAGTCCCCATTTTCCACTAACCGCTTACAGTTTGAGTAAATAAAGGAATCCCCATGTTCACCCAAAACAAACCGCCGGCGCGGGCCGGGTGGCCGGCCGACGTGCGGGCCGATCCCGACTGGGCCTGGAAGCCCTTCGAGCCGAATCGCCGCCGGCCCTGGAACCTTCCCTGGGCGGGCCACCTGTTTCGCCGGGCAACCTTCGGGGCCAACTGGGGCCAACTCCGGAAAGCGCTGGCCGACGGCCCGGAACGCACCGTCGAGGGGCTGCTCGATCCCGAGGCCGACGTGGCCGCCTTCAACCGGTCGGCCGACGACTTTGAAGCCGCGGCCGCCGACTCCGCCGAGGCCCTGCGAGCGTGCTGGCCGGCCGGTTCCGATTCATCGAACGCGAGCACGACTCCGGCGAGAAGGAGATCCTGGGCGAGCGGGGTAACTTCGACGCCCGTGGGAAAAAGGGACCAGGTTTAATTTGCCGGGCTCTTCCGTTTTTAGGTGCGAACACCGGGTTTTTTGTACGATGGCCCTCCGAGGCCGTCGCTATTCCCGCGTCTCGACGGCCTCGGAGGGCCATCGTACACCTAGAAACGGAAGAGCCATTTGCCGGAACGGCCCGGAGGGTGCTGCGCACAAATTAAACCTGGGCCCTTTTTCGGCGCGCTCCTCGACTTCCTTCAGCGGGGCACCCTGGACGCTTGCGCCGCAAGCCGGCGGTTGCGGGCGGTTGCCCAAAACGCCGATTCGGCCGGTAACTACCCGGCCTTTCAGCTTGCAAAAACGCTCCGGCTCGTCGCCCGGCTGATCCGTGCCGATTTGGGTATTCGGATATTCTGCACCGACCTGGGTGGGGGCGACATCGGCGGATTCGACAACCACGCCAATCAATTGGGTAACCACTGCGCGCTGTTGCACCAGTTGTCGGAATCGGTCGCCGCCTTCGTCGACGATCTGCGGCGCGACAAGCTGCTGGACCGCGTGCTTCTGATGACCTTCTCGGAATTCGGCCGCACGGTTGCCGAAAACGGTCGCCGCGGGACGGGCCACGGCGCCGCGGCCCCGCTGTTTCTGGCCGGCGGCCGGCTGGGGGGCGGACTGATCGGCGAGCATCCCAGCCTTGCCGATCTGGACCAAGGCGCGCAGAAGGTCCACACCGACTTCCGCCGCGTCTACGCCACCGTGCTGGAGAGTTGGCTCGGTTTCGACAGCCAACTGGTGCTCGGCGGGAAGTACAAGCCGCTGGACGTGCTGCGCACGTGATCGCCCGGTCGCGGCTTTGTAAGCGTGCATCTCACCCGCTTGACATTCGCGCCCGCTCCGCTCAGAATTGGCTATACTCGACGCGGCCATAGATTGCGGGTTTGTGACGCAGTGGTTAGTAGTCAGTTATCAGTAGTCAGTTATCAGTAGTCAGTTATCAGTAGTCAGTTATCAGT
>JAUWJC010000073.1 GCA_030607895.1 Pirellulales bacterium | reverse complement strand
TGATTGACACATGAATCGTTTCAAAATGCCGCCAAACGCAACGAGGATACTGCCGTCGCCTCTCCCAGTTTTCCTCGGTGCCCTGGTTTGCCACCAGATGATTAAGAAAGATGTGTAGAACAACGAGCCCTCCCGGCCAGGTGTAACCCTGGTTTGAACCAGGCCCAATTCCACCGTTTCCGCGGAACCGGCTGGAATGCCAAAACACAGGTTTCCAGGGATGCGACTGGGAAATACAGGCAAGATGCCTGCGATTCTGGTACGGCCCCTGAATAATCCGGGCTGGCGCCAAACAGATCAGTTTACCCAGAATGCACCGGTCGAACAAACCCGCCGGAGTCCGGCCCGTTGACCCAATTCCCAGACAGTGCCCCAATTCCCAGACAGGGGGAGAACCGGATATACTGGCCGTGGTCAAGAATCATGTTTTTTGTGCCCCTGTTGGTGAGTTACCAAGCCGCAAGCGGCTTCTTCTGCCGCCACTGACCACGGATCACTGACTGTACTAATGACGGAAGAACACGACATCGTTCGCATTCTGTTGGTCGAAGACGACCGGAATCACGCCGATCTGATCTGCCGGGCCTTCAGAACCCGTGCCGAGCGGATGAGTCTTACCGTGGCGGGGACTCTGCGGGAAGCGCGAGCCTTGCTGGCCGAGTGGCTTCCCCACTTGTTGATTACCAACCTCCGACTGCCCGACGGAGACGCAATGGAGCTTCTGACGGCCGGCAAGGAACCGCCCGGGTTTCCCGTGGTGGTGATTAGTGGTGATGGGGACGAGCAGGCGGCGGTGGCGGCAATGAAGGCGGGCGCTTTGGACTACGTGGTCAAGTCGGCGGTGAACCCGTCCGCCCTGCCGCGTATTGCCGACCGGGCCATTCGCCAATGGCGTCAGATGCTCCAGCGGGAGCGGGCGGAGAAGCAATCGCATATTCTCTCGCTGGCCACCGAGCAGATGACCGAGGGAATGGCCTATTCTGACTTGGAAGGCAACGTGCTCTTTGTGAACGCTGCCTTCGCGCGCATGCACGGACATTCTTCTGACTAAGTCATCGGCAAGCATATCTCCGTTTTCCACGCGCCCGAGCAGATGCCGGCCGTGGAGGCGGCGATACAGAAGCTTTATCGGGTGGGGGAGTTCCACAGTGAGATTGGTCGCATCCGGCGCGACGGCACCATCTTTCCCACCGTCACGAACGGATCGCTGCTCCGGGATGATGTGGGCAAAGCTATCGCCATGGTTATCGTGATTCGTGATATTACCGAGCAGAAGCAGGCCGAAGAAGGACTGCGCAAGAGTGAAGCCCGATATCGGGCCGTCGTCGAAACCCAAACGGAACTGATCTGCCGCTACCCGCCCGACGGAACGCTCACCTTTGTGAACGACGCCTACTGCCGCTACTTCGGCAGAACACGCGAATCGCTGCTTGGTCACAAGTTCATGCCGCTCATTTCGGAGGAAGACCACGAGAGGGTCCAGGCGTACTTCGCCTCTCTCGGGCGGGAGAAGCCGTCATCAACGCACGAGCACCGCGTCATCGCGGCCGGTGGGGAGGTCCGCTGGCAGCAGTGGACCAACAAGGCCATATTCGACGAGCAAGGCAATGTTGTCGAGTTCCAGGCGGTGGGACGCGACATCACCAAACGCAAACAGGCGGAAGAAGCACTGCAAAAAGCACACGACGAGTTGGAGCAGCGCGTTGAAGAGCGAACGGCCGAGTTGGCAAAAGAACAACGGCTGCTGAAGGAACTGCTCGAATTGCAGGAACGGGAGCGAAAGCTGGTGGCTTATGAAATCCATGACGAGCTGGCCCAGCAACTCACCGGCGCACAAATGCGGTTCCAGGGCTTCACGCAACTTTGCGACCAGGTACCCGAGAAGGCACAAAAAGCCTTTGCCGGAGGACTCCGGCTATTAGGCGACGCCATCAGCGAAGCGAGGCGGCTGATCAGCGGGCTGCGCCCGCCGATCCTCGACGAGTTGGGTGTCGTGGCCGCCGTCGATTATCTCGTTCACGAGTTGAACGAGCGAGAGGGGCTCCAGATCGAGTTCCGCCACGATGTCCCGTTCGATCGGTTGGCGGCGCCCCTGGAAGCCGCTATCTTCCGGATCGCCCAGGAAAGCCTCAACAACGCCTGCCGTCACGGCCAAAGCGACAAGGTCCGCGTGGAACTGACCGGCCGGAACGGTTTCGTCCGAATCGAAGTCCGCGATTGGGGAATCGGCTTCGACCCGGAAAAGGTCGAAGAGAACCGTTTCGGGTTGCAGGGAGTCCGAGAGCGAGCCCGACTGTTCAAGGGTCATGCCACTATCGATTCGACCCCGGGCAAGGGAACGCGAATCACCGCCGAGTTACCCATTCTGGCGAAGCCGGGGCCGAAAAAGGGGACAGGCACCGTCGGCATGCCGGGAACTCCCGAAAAAACCAACCCGTGACGGAGCCAGTCCCCATTTTCGGACTCCCCTCCTTACAGTTCTCAAAAACGACCACGGAAGCCACACATGAAAATCACCGGATTTGAAATCGAGTACTACGAAACCGAGTCCGCCCCGTATCGCTGGCGCGACGGACTGATCGGCGGGCCGGGTGGGAAAAGCCGGCAGACGTTGTTGCGTGTAACAACCGATGCGGGCATCGACGGCCTGGTCTGGCTCTCGCACGGGGCTATTTCCGAAGAACTCATTCAACGATGCATTGCCCCAATGTTTCTCGGCGCCGATCCCTTGATGCGCGAAGAGATTTGGTGGCGGATGTGGGAGCGCGACCGGCTCGAAGAGTTCCCAATCTACGCACTGGGGTATCTCGATGTTGCCGTCTGGGACATCCTGGCGAAAGCGGCCAACGTGCCCGCTTACAAATTGCTGGGTGGCCACAAGTCGCGGGCCAAAGCCTACGCCAGTACGGTGACGATGGAAACGCTCGACGACTACTTGCGTCTGGCGGACCGCTGCCTGGACAAGGGATACAAGGCGATCAAGCTGCACGTATGGGGCCGGCTGCCGGACGATATCCGCCTGGTCAGGAAGCTGAGACGGCACGTAGGGCCGGATATCGAGTTGATGCTCGACGGTAGCGCCGGATACACGCTCGATGAATCGATCCGATTGGGACGCGCCATGGAAGAGGAAGGCTACCTCTGGCTGGAGGAGCCAATGCGCGAGTTCAACCTGCTGGTCTACGAAAAGCTTTGCCGAACTCTCGATATACCAATCCTGGGCGCCGAATGCACCGACGGCTGCCACTTCAACGCCGCCGAATGGCTGCGGCACGGCGCCTGCGATCGTCTGCGAACAAGCTGGTTCTACAAGGGCGGATTCACCGGCGCGTTGAAGACGGCCAACCTGGCCGAGTCGTTCCAGATACAGGCCGACGTGCATGGCTGCGGCCAAGGAGCCTTGCACCTGGTGTGCGCGCTACCCAATTCACTCTACTACGAAAGCCTGGTGCCCGAGGAGTGCGTGCCCGATGCAACGCTCCTGGGGCACATCCTGCCGGACGCCGAAGGTTGGGTCCATCCGAGCGATTCACCCGGCATCGGCTGGGAGCCTCGAGCGTGAGAAACGTAGCCACTGACGAGTTGGCAAACACAACGGCGCTGTAAAGCCGCGACCAGTGGTCGCGGTATTCCCAATCGGCGGGCCAACGACTCGCAAACCGCGACCACTGGTCGCGGCTTCACAATTAGCTCTATTCAGCGCGTATGGACCGGCCGTCGGCCGGGTAGCTTGCGGCGACTGCTGCCGTTTTCGCTTAGAACACGCTGTGCCTTGGAAAGGTCATTGACCTTGATGACGGCCAAGGCGCCACCTTTTGCTTTTGCTCCCTTATGGCTGCCAAACGAGCAGTATGCGTAGTCGATGTTCAGATGCTCGCTCGCCAGCCGTTCGCAAATCTTCCGAAACGCGCCCGACTGGGGCGGCACCTCCACCAGCAGGACATCGGCAGCATCGAAGCGAACGTTGATTTTATCCAAGACTCCGGTTGCGGCCGTGTAGTCTTCAGGCACAAAACGGAGGGTGCCGCGTTCGCCGGAATCCATCACGGACAATGCCTGGAAGTTCACTTTCTCCTTGTTCAATGCGGCCAGCATGGCAGCCAGTCGGCCCGGCTTGTTGACTAGGGTAACCGAGAGTTGCTTGGACATCTGCATCTCGTTCCTCCTTTTCTTCCTGGTCTCGAAGGGAACGTCACAACACATCCGCGCGAAATGCGCACATCAGAGAAGATTTCCTATCGGAATCTTAACACGCTGGTAGCCTGCGTCAAACCACCGGCCCGGATGGGGGGGATGTACGGCCGGGAACTTTTCGCGGGGCCGTTTCGTCATATAATCAGTTGCATGAGGTCATCCGGGAATTGGATGTAAAGCCGCGACCAGTGGTCGCGGTTCATCAAATAAACTGGTGACGCAAGTAACCGCGACCACTGGTCGCGGCTTTACAAGTAGGAGGACCCGGCCATGACCCGGTGGTTACCTCGTCTGTTTGGATTGCTCTTGTTCCTGGTGCCGACGATTGCCGGCGCCCAGGGAATATTGGTGGTGGTCGACCCACACCAACGGGTGCGATGGCCGCGTCCGATCATCATTTACCCACCGTATCCGATCCCTCGCCCCGTTCCGCCTCCTCGCCCGCCGGTTTGTTACAAGATCAAGGAGTTGGACGTCCAGGTTCGCATGATCGACCAGGTGGCCCAGGTGCGGGTGTCGCAATCGTTTGTGAACACGGGCAGCCGGCAGTTGGAGGTATCGTTCATTTTTCCACTGCCCTACGACGGCGCGGTAGACCAGATGACGCTGTTGATCGACGGGAAGGAGTATCCGGCCAAGCTGCTTAGCGCCAAGGAAGCCCGGCGACTGTACGAGGAGATCGTCCGCAAGAACAAGGACCCGGCGCTGCTGGAATGGATGGGCACCGGGCTGTTCAAGACGAGTGTTTTTCCGGTGCCGCCCGGCGCCAAGCGCACCGTATCGCTGCGCTACTCGCAGCTTTGCCGCAAGCAGGAGGGGCTGACCGACTTCCTTTTTCCGCTGAGCACGGCCAAGTACACTTCGCACGCGGTGGAGAAGGTGAACATTCGCGTGTCGATCGAGAGCCAAGAGGAGATCAAGAACGTTTATAGCCCAACACATGCAATCAAGATCAAGCGGCCCGACGATTCACACGCCACTATCACCTACAAGGTGAAGAACGAGGTACCCACGTCCGACTTCCGGTTGTTTTACGACGTTGGCAAAGGCAAGGTGAGCACGCGGGTATTGAGCTATCGGCCGGACAACAAGAAGGACGGTTACTTCCTGCTTCTGGCCAGTCCCAAGATCGAGGCTTCCAAAGAGAAGCCGCCACGGAAAACGGTCGTTTTCGTGGTCGACCGATCGGGCAGCATGAGCGGCAAGAAGATCGAGCAAGCCCGTTCGGCGTTGAAGTTCGTGCTGAAGAACTTCCGCAAGGGCGATCTGTTCAACATCGTTGCCTACGACAGCCAGGTCGAGTCGTTCAGGCCCGAACTGCAACGTTTCGATGAATCGAGCCGCAAGGCGGCCATGGGGTTCGTCGAGGGAATCTACGCCGGCGGCAGCACGAACATCGACGGGGCGCTCCGGGCGGCCTTGGGGCAATTGCAGGATTCCAGCCGGCCCAGCTACGTGGTTTTTCTCACCGACGGGCTGCCAACCGCAGGCGAGACCAATGAGATGAAGATTGTGGCCAACGCCAAGGAAGAAAACGAAGTTCGAGCACGAATCTTTGCCTTCGGCGTGGGGTACGACGTCAACAGCCGGCTGCTCGATCGGCTGGTTCGGGCGAACTTCGGCCAAAGCGAGTACGTCCGCCCGAACGAGGACATCGAAGACCGCGTCAGCCGGCTCTACCGGCGGATCGAATCGCCCGTGATGACCGGCGTGCAAATCGAATTCGTCTTCGACCAACTCAAAACCGAAGAAGGCAAGCCAATCAACAGGGTGTATCCCAAGGAATCGTTCGACCTGTTTGCCGGCGAGCAGTTGGTGCTGGTTGGACGATACAAGAAGTCGGGCACCGCCAAGGTAATCGTCCGCGGCACGGTCGGCGGAAAGAAACAGAAGCTCGACTTCCCGGCCAAACTGGTTAAGAAAAGCAAAGACGAATCGCAGGCGTTTATCGAGAAGCTCTGGGCCGTCCGCCGCGTGGGAGAAATCCTCGACGAGTTGGACCTCAAAGGCAAGAACGACGAGTTGGTTAGGGAGTTGGTGAAGCTGGCCACCCGGCACGGCATCCTCACGCCTTACACTTCCTTCCTGGCCGACGAGAACACGAATGTCCACGACCTGGCCGCCAACACCCGGCGTGCCGACCGGCGTCTGATGGCCCTGGAAGACGCCGGTGGCGCGGCCGGATTTGCCCAGCGCGCCATGAAGGGCAAGCTGCAACGGGCTGCCCAGGCGGCGCCTGCCGCCTCGATGCCCGACATGGACGCCGTCGGCCGGGCCTTCAGCGGCCGGGGCGGCGGACGGTTTGCCGCCGAAGCCAAGAAAGAAGCTCTTGCGGTCCGGATGAGTGTCCGCAACATCGGCAATCGGGCGTTCTATCGCCGTGACGGGCAATGGGTCGATTCCACCCTGACCGCCGAGCAGGAGCAGGACGCCACGCGAATCAAGCAGTTCAGCGATGCCTACTTCACCCTGGCCCGACGCCACAATCGCACCCTGGCCCAGTACATGGTCTTCGACGAACCGGTACTGGTGAACCTCGAAGGTCAGGCCTACCTGATCGAACCGTAGGTCCGGGCTGATGGTTGTAAAGCCGCGACCAATGGTCGCGGTTGTTCGGCTCGTTGATCGGCCGCTCGCGAATCCCGCGACCACTGGTCGCGGCTTTACATCGTTTTCAGCTTTTACATAAACCCGCAATCCATGCCGAGGCGGGTTTGTAGTTGTTCGAACTGCTGGGCGTACTGATCGCTCGATGAGTGGACGTGCTCGGCCTCGGTGATGAACTTCATCTGCTCGTCGCAAGCGACGCATCGATCGCCCAAAACGTACTCGAAGTTCTTCAGGTTCTCGCCGTAGACGATCAGCAGCTTGTGCTCGTCGAACTGGATTTCTTGTGGAACGCCCGGGTTGAGCACGGCGATACCCGTGCAGCCATCGTTCACAAGCAGGTCCTCGTATTCCCAGAGGATGCTTTTGAGCACCGGCATGTCGATGTGTTCGCGGTAGAGGTCCTGGTGTCCACGGGCCTCACGGTTGTGGCTGGTTTCCAGAACCACGTCGGCGACCATTCCCAGCGGATCCAGCAGGTCCATGAAGGTTTCGAAGAGGTGCTCATTCGAGATGGACGCCATAATGACGGGCACGGTCGAATGGGTTCCTTCGTCGCGATATGAATCGTGCCGGAAGCCCTGCGAGGGAACGACCTGTAGATCGTACGAGGGTCGAACCGCGTCGGCAAGCGTGAAGGCGCCGTACCGGGCGACCGCCAGGTGGGTTTCCAGCTCTTCCTCGTTGAGGTGTTCGAAGCTGCTGGTGCCGACCGGGATCGACCCATCGCGGAATACATTGCGGAAAAATCGTTTCAGAAAACCCATTGACGCTCTCAAGTCTCTCGAGGCAAGTCGGTCTAAGGGGTTGGGGGACGGCAGAGCCGCAACTGGGATCCCATCGTTCACTATCAAACCGTAGGTTACGTATCACCCATCTCCGGCGGCCTTCCGGCGAGTTCCCTAGCCGCCAACCGCACCGCAAGCGACACAAACAGAACAACCTGTTTTCTCGCCACGATCGTCTCGACGGAATGGCCAACCGTGCTACCCCAAGCCGACCGGTTTTACACCCGGGAAGAGTCATGAGTGCAGCCGGTCTATGCTAGTCTAGCACTTGAAATCGCTCGGCGGGCGGAGCCGAGGAGAGTTTCCCCAAGAGTGCCTCCTTCCCGGGTGAATTTCTTCAGATCAACGTGACTTTGCCTTCCGCAGAGTTACCGTAGAAGGGAAAAAGGGACCAGGTTTAATTTGTGCGAAGCACCCTTCGGGCCGCGGGCGGCAAATTAAACCTGGTCCCTTTTTCCCCTTTGCATTTGGCCCCCAACGGTGTTACAAAGGTGGAAGTGCTGTAAAGCCGCGACCAGTGGTCGCGGTATTGCCCAGCAGCGGGCCAATGATCCAGCGACCGCGACCACTGGTCGCGGCTTTACACGGCTCAAACTCGAAACGCCAAGAATGAAACCAATCCAAACAATTCACCACGCTGTGCTGCTGCTTGTCTTGCTCACCCAGGGCGGATGCCGACCCGAACCGGCCGGCACGCACCGCGAGGTCTGGAAGGTCCAATACATCCGGGGCGCGAAGGTCGGCTACGGGAAAACCGTCATCCGGGAGTGTACCCGGTCCGGCCGACGACTGGTCGAGATCGAAGGTTTGGAGCACCTGACGGTTAAGCGATACGGAGAATCAACCGAGCAGAAGATCCGCTTCGCCAGCACCGAAACGCCCGACGGCCAATTGCTGGATTTTCAGACCGAGATCGCGTTGGGGCCGGTACCCATCCTTTCCAAGGGCCGCGTCGAGGGCGACCGGCTCGTTATCGAAACAACAACGCAGGGGAAAACGGTTGGCACGCAGATCCCCTGGTCGGCCGACTACGGCGGGTTCTACGCCACCGAACAGGCGCTTTCGCGCAAGCCCATGCAGCCGGGCGAAAAGCGCACAATCCACACGCTGATACCCGGCTTCAACCAGGTGGCCGCCATCGAAATGACCGCACGTGATTTCGAGCCGGTCAAGCTGCTCACCGGCCCCTCCAACCTGCTGCGAATCGACACCACGATTACGTTCGCGGACGGCCAGTCTATCCGGGGAAATATTTGGACCGACCGGACGGGCGAGGTACTAAAGGACCGCAGCGAGGCGATGGGGCTCGAATCGTACCGGGCCACCAAGGTCCAGGCTCTGGACAAGACGGACACGGCCGGCTTCGACCTGGGGTTGGACGTGACGGTCAAAGTCGCTCGGCCGATCTCCCGCCCGCACGATACCAAACAGATTCGCTATCGCGTGCATCTGACCGGCGGAGACCCGGCCGGCGTGTTTGTTGCCGGGGCTTCGCAGCAAGTGAAGTCAATCGATGAGAACACGGCCGAGATTACCGTTCATGCGTTGCGTCCCGCCGGGCGGCCGGGCAACCCCGACGCGCCCGACGATCCGGCCACCGAGGCCGATCGGCAGCCAAACAGCCTGATCCAAAGCGACGATCCGCAAATCGTGAAAATGGCCTGCGAGGCGGCCGGCGATCTGAAAGACCCCTGGCAGATAACTCTGGCGCTGGAAAGCTACGTCAAGCAAGCGATCAGGTTGAAGGATTTCTCGCAAGCCTTTGCCACGGCCGCCGAGGTGGCCAAGACCCGGGTGGGCGACTGCACCGAACACTCCGTCCTGCTGGCCGCGCTTGCCCGGGCCCGAGGAATACCCACCCGAGTCGCCATCGGTCTGGTCTACATGCAGGGCACGCAGTCGTTCGGATACCACATGTGGAACGAAGTCTACATCGGCAAGTGGTGGATACCCATCGATGCCACGTTGGGCAAAGGCGGCATCGGCGCGGCACATCTGAAGCTGGTCGGCTCGAACCTCGGGGGCGCTTCGGCCTACAGCAGTTTCCTGCCCATCGTCCACGTGGCCGGCCGACTGAAAATCGAGGTCCTCGACATCCAGATGTAAAGCCGCGACCACTGGTCGCGGTTGACGGCATGTAAAGCCGCGACCACTGGTCGCGGTTGATAGCGCCGCAACCACCACGACCACTGGTCGCGGCTTTACAAGAGTGTTAAAATCGCGGCATGGTAAAGACACTGGGGTATCATTACGTCAAATCGGCTTACGGCCTGTGGTTGCCTGGCGACGACCGTGGATCTTGGTCAGAGGCGTGGGATAAGCGGATCGGGTTCATCGAGCCTCACACACTTCACCCAGGTGATCCAGTGCGCTGCCGCATGGCCACCGAGCGAATGAAGCATGCCCCGGTACGTCTGACCAAAGAGATGGTCCACGTGGTGGTTGCCGCCATTGTCGAGTGTGTGCGGATTTCTGCCGGTGGATTGGCGATTGCCGCAGCCGCGATTGAGTCAACGCATGCACACCTGCTCATCGCCTACAGTGGTCGGGATATCGACAAGACGGCCAAGTGGCTGGCCGACCGGACTACCAAAGCCGTTCACCGAGAGACGAATCATCACGGCCCGGTGTGGTGTAAGGGCAAGTGGTGTTCGTATGTTTTTGACGAATCACATTGGCAAGGTGCCATAGACTACATCGAGCGTCATAACACCCGCCAGGGACGAGAGGCCCGTCCCTACCCATTCCTCATGTAAAGCCGCGACCAGTGGGCGCGGTAGTTGCAATGCCGTCAACCGCGACCACTGGTCGCGGCTTTACAATTCCAGCGGGTAGTTACCCAGTTCCCGCAGCGTGTTGATGGCCAACTCGTAGCTTTCCGGCGAGACCTGGCTGGAAACGGAGTGGTCGGACTGGCAGACCCAGCCTCCGCCGCGTGCGGCCTGGAGCTTGTAGCGGATCTCCCGGCGGATTTTCTCCGGATCGCCCGACTCCAATACGCGGACGTCCAAATTGCCCACAAAGGCCAGCTTGCCCGCGTATTGCTTCTTCAACTCGACGGCATCCAGTCCGGCTTTTGCTTCCAGCGGGTTGTAGCCGTCCAGTTTCAGTTCGACCATATCGTCGAGGATATCTCGGGCATCGCCGCAGCCGTGGTAGATCACCATCAGGTCGTACTGGTGGCAGAGGTCGATAAGGGCTTTGACGTGCGGCTTGAAGACGTCTCGCCATCGCGGCGCGCCGAAGAGCATTCCGTTCACATAGGCCACGTCGCCCCAGACGTACATTCCCGAGAGTCGGCCCCCCGCCGCCTCGATTTGAGCCTTGGTGAAGTCCAACAAGAAGGCGCCCACGCGATCGACGAACGCATTGAACAGTTCTTCGTGGGTAACCATCCAATAGAGTGCGTTCTCCGAGCCGATGATGCGCCACAAGAACTCGAACGGCTCGCACACGGAGCCGAACACGGCGAAATCGTCCAGATACGGCTCGAATCGCTCGTTCCAAGGCGGCAGGTTCCGCAAAAGTGCGTCGCCCACGCAGTTGATTTGATCGTCGCCACCCGACTGGAAGCGCCGCGGATCGGCCGGCGAATCGAATTCTACTTCGGCCATTTCCTCGGGCCGGTTCACCGAGAAGGCCTCGTAGCGGGGCATCGGCGCGTCGCCTTTGCGCCGGATCGTCGCCCCGAAACCGGTCTTGACCACGATCTCATCGCCCGACTGCTCGATGATCTCGAACTGCCGGATTCTTGGGTCCATGTTGGGGGTGACGACGATGTAGTCAAGGTCGAAGTGGCGATAGGGATCGAAATCGTCGTCGTACTTATGGCGGTACTGCTTGAGGAAGCCGGTCCAAAAGAACTCGCCCACCGGTACCCTGTCGCCTTCACGATGCGCCAGCGCGTCTCGCATCCGCTGGATCTTCTCCTGGTTCTTTCCCAAAGGACTACTCCTTGCAAAAAGATAACGGGACACAATCGGCCCGCGATACTTGCCGCGACCCCGTAGCGCGATTATCTGCGATCTGGCCTGATTTGTCCACTGCCCCTCATGTGTAAAGCCGCGACCAGTGGTCGCGGTGGTTGCAATGCCGTCAACCGCGACCACTGGTCACGGCTT
>JAUWJC010000373.1 GCA_030607895.1 Pirellulales bacterium | reverse complement strand
TACCGATTTACCAGGACTGGGGGATTCCGAGACCGCCACATCGCGGGGTATGACCGAATGGTAGACGATCTCGCCGAAAAACTCCCGGACCTCCCGATCTACCTCGTGCGTGAGTTCCAAGGTGTGGTCGTACATTGTAAGCAGGATGCCGCCGAACTCGAGTTTGTTCTGTCGCTGTTCGATCACCTGCCGGACAACCTCGATCATTTGGGCCAAGCCTTCCATGGCGAAGTACTCGCACTGGATGGGGATGAGCACTTCGGTCGAGCGGGCCAAAGCGGTTTGGGTGAGCTGACCGAGCGATGGCGGGCAGTCGATCAGGACGAAATCGTAGGCGGTCGTTCCACCGGCGAGGTTCTTTCGCAGCCGGTCGGCTTGACCGTTGGAGCCGTGTGCCAGGGCTTCGACGTCGCGGAACGATCGGCTGCCGCGCAGCAGATCGAGCCGTGGCGTGGAGGTTTTTTCGATCGACTGGCGCAACGGCGTGCCGGCCCCCAGTGGATGCCGCCGGGATGGTTCATGTCCCAAGCCGGTGGTGGCGTTACATTGGGGGTCGAGGTCGACCAGCAGCGTTTGGCATCCGGCCTTGGCCAGGGCGACAGCCAGATTGATTGCCGTGGTTGTTTTCCCCACACCTCCTTTCTGATTTGCCACGCAGATGACCCGGCCCATGACAGGCCTCCTTGTCCGAGACGCCGGCATATCGCAATCCGGCGGATGCGGGATTGTAGCAGGGGACCACGATGCGGTGAAATGCCAAAAGGGAAGGAAAAAGGGGGAAGAAGGAAAAAGGGGAAACGGGAAGCGAAAACGCCGTGCTGATTGAAGTGGAAAGCGTGATTTGTACCTACGTAAGGCCGGGGCGGTGTGTTTCACGTGGAACGGCTATTTTGCGTGGATTGCCCGTTCCACGTGAAACACCCGACTTCCGGAATCCGCAGGGTTTCCGCTGCTCAGTTCCACGTGAAACGGGACGAGAAGGTGCGAAGCTGCGCTCGGTGCGAAGCCGCAAGCGGCGACATCAATCGAGTGGATTGATCACCAGCCCGCTGAGCAGCTTGGGGTAGAAGTACGTGCTTTTCGACGGCATCCGTTCGCCTTGCAGGCTGAGCGTGCGGACATGGTCGACCGTGGCCGGCATGACCAGGGCGGCCATGGGGAACTGATCCGTCTTGAGTTCCCGGACCACTTCTTCCACCTCATGCACGTAAGTGGGCTTGGCCAGATCGGCAACGCCCAGCAGACCCTGGACAATCAGCCGGTGGAGGATGCTGACACCCAGGTCGCGCCAGTCCTGGCTGTGATCGTCGGCCATGTCGGCCAGCCGCTGGTGGCCGGCGTCGGTCAGTTCGACGAGCGTCCACCGCCGGTCCTTTTGGGTAAATAGGCCAAGTATACCCTGGTCGTCGGCCGACTCGATTTGCTCCCAGACCTCCGCCGCCAGATCGGCCCCATCGCCGGCCGGCTGGGTCGTGAAGCAGTCGCCCAGCTTCGCCGCCAACTGCTGGGCGTCCATGTCGGGCAAACCGGTGAAGAGTCGATGGGTAGGCAACACCACCAGGCCGGGCTCTTCCATGGCCACGCACATCATTAGGACGAAGTTGGCCGGATGGTCGGTCGACAGGGCCCCGCTGTCGTAAATCTGCTCGCGGTAGTCGCAGGCCGTTTCGTAGCGATGGTGCCCGTCGGCGATGAAGATCGGCTTGGGCCCCATCACGGCCGCCACGTCGGCAATGACCGAGACATCGGTCACCGGCCACATTCGGTTGACCACGCCGAGGTGGTCGATCGCCACGATGGGCGTCTGCCCCGCGACGGCCGCTTCGAGCAGGTTCTGCGCCTGGCAGTCGGGGTCGGGATACAGCCCGAAAACCTGGCTGAGGTTCGCCCGACAGACGGCCATAAGCATTCGCCGGTCGGCCTTCGGCACCGACATGGTTTCCTCGTGTGGGAAGACGATCCCCTCGCCGAATTGCGACAGCCGCACCCGGGCCATGAACCCGCGGCGGTTAAAGGTGCGTCCTTCGGCGGTGAACTGCTGATCGTAGACGTAGACGGCCGGGTCGGGCTCGGTGAAAAGCACACCTTCCGACTGCCAGTTTCTGAGAAATCGGGCCGCCCGAGTGTAGCGGTTGTTGGCCTCGTCGTCGTCACCCGGCTCCTGCCGGTTGAGGATCAGCCGCACCACGTTTGCCGGATGCTGCTTGTAAAGCTGCTCTTGGAGTTCGGGCGAGATGACATCGTAGGGCGGGGCGACCACGTCGCCGAGCGACCCGACGTGCCCCAGGTCGTATCGGATTCCACGAAAGGCTTGGATTTCTGGCATGAGGGAGAAAGGGATTAGGGATTGGGGATTGGAGAAAGTAGGGTGGGCACCGCCCACCAAATGCCTGGGTGTAGATGTGAAGTTGGTTCTGGTGGGCGGTGCCCACCCTGCAGCCTGGTGGGCGGTGCCCCCCCTACAACTCTAATCCCTAATCCCTTAGTACCGAGAGTGCTCCGGCTTGAATGGCCCGGTGAGGGGGATGCCCAGGTAGTCGGCCTGCTTCTGGGTGAGCTTGTCGAGCTTGACGCCCAGCGGGCCGATGTGCAGTCGGGCGACTTCCTCGTCGAGCGACTTGGGCAGCGTATGCACGCCTAGCGGGTACTCGTCCGGCTGGGTCCAGAGGGCGATTTGGGCCAGGACCTGGTTCGTGAATGAACTCGACATAACGAACGACGGGTGGCCCGTCGCACAGCCCAGGTTCACTAGCCGACCCTCGGCCAGCAGGATCACCGAGTGGCCGTCGGGGAAGGTGTAGTGGTCGACCAGCGGCTTGATGTTCTTCTTCTTGATGTTCGGATAGCCTTCCAACGCGGCAACGTCGATCTCGAGGTCGAAATGGCCGATGTTCGAGATGATCGCGTCGTTGGGCATCTGCTCTATGTGCTCGATGCGGATCACGTCGCGGCAGCCGGTGGCCGTGACGAAGATGTTACCCCGCGAGGCGGCCTCGTCCATCCGCACCACCTCGAAGCCCTCCATGGCCGCTTGCAACGCGCAGATCGGGTCGATCTCGGTTACCAGCACCCGGGCACCGTAGGAGCGCATCGACTGGGCACAGCCCTTGCCAACGTCGCCGTAGCCGCATATTACCGCCACCTTACCGGCCACCATCACGTCGGTACCCCGCTTGATCCCGTCGGCCAGCGACTCGCGGCAGCCGTAGAGGTTATCGAACTTGCTCTTGGTGACCGAGTCGTTGACGTTGATGGCCGGGATACCCAACTCGCCCTTCTCGTGCATCTGGTAGAGACGATGCACGCCGGTGGTCGTTTCTTCCGAAAGGCCCTTCATGCCGGCCAACAGGTGGTTCCACTTCTGGTGGTGGACCATGGCGGTCAGATCGCCGCCGTCGTCGACGATCAGTTCGAGCTGATGGCCGTCGGGAAAGATGAGGGTCTGCTCGATGCACCAGTCGTAGTCTTCGTCGGTTTCGCCTTTCCAAGCGTAGACCGGCACCCCCCGAGCGGCGATGGCGGCGGCCGCGTGGTCCTGCGTGGAGAACTTGTTGCAGCTACTCCACGTGACCTGGGCGCCCAGTTCCAGCAGCGTCTCGATCAGAACGGCCGTCTGGATGGTCATGTGCAGGCAGCCGGTAACGTGGGCGCCGGCAAGTGGCTTGGTCTGGCCGTACTTCTTTCGCAGGGCCATCAGGCCGGGCATTTCGTTCTCGGCCAGGTCGATTTCCTTTCGACCCCACTCAGTGAGGGAGATGTCGGCCACCTTATAGGGGAGTTTGGTTGCTACCTCGGACACGGAAAGCTCCTTTATTTCCATTGACTATTCGTTTCAGTTGGCGTGAACAGACTTTGCCCATGATACGCGGTTTGCCGCTATCTTGGCAAGAGATGCCCCGGGCCATCTATTGGTCGGCAAACGCCTCGCGTGCCGCGCCGGCAAACGCCTCGACCAGCGCCGGGTCCTTTTGGCCGGGACTCGACTCGACCCCGCTGGCCGTGTCGACCGCCGCGGGCCGGACCGTGCGGATCGCTCGGCCCACGTTCTGGGCCGTCAGCCCGCCGGCCAGGACCAGAGGCGGGTGCCACGGCTTGGCGGGATACTCGGCCGCCGCGCCCCAGTCGGCCACCCGACCGGTGCCACCATACATACCCGCTTGGTGTGCATCGATGAGAACCAATCGGGGGAGCCGGTCTAGCCGGCGGCACTCATCAAGATAGTCGGTTACGGGCTGTAAACCGGCCGGGCCCAGGCGAAACGCCCGGATGACAGGCCGATCGCCCAGTTGGACAATAACCTCGGGCGGTTCGTCGCCATGGAGTTGGACCAGGTCGAGTCCAACCCGGTCGAACGTTCGGCAGATCGCCCGCACGTCGGCGTGGACGAACAGGCCAACCTTGACAATGCCGGAGGCAAGCGTATTGAGGATCTGCCGTGCCCGATCGGGTTGCACGTAGCGGGGGCTTCTCGGGTAGAAGTTCACACCCACGGCGTCGGTGCCGGCCGATGCCACCACCTGGGCATCGGCTGCGGTGGTGATGCCGCAAATCTTGATACGGAAGTCGGGCTCGTGTTGTGCCATGCTTCCTATCCTCTCGGATCGCCGGTCGATTGACAAGCACTCCAAAGCCGAAAAAGGGACCAGGTTTAATTTGTGCGAAGCACCCTCCGGGCCGTTCCGGCAAATTAAACCTGGTCCCTTTTTCGGCCCCACC
>JAUWJC010000085.1 GCA_030607895.1 Pirellulales bacterium | reverse complement strand
TTTCCCCGGCGGTCTGTTGGTGGGGGGGGGGGTGTCCGTACACCCTGTTTTTTGTCTGTGTCCCCCCGGGGGGCCTGTACCCGCCACCCACCCTACAACTGTAGTACCGCGACCACTGGTCGCGGCTTTACAACTTAGTAGTAGCATCAATCGGCCAGAACAGCCCGCAGGAGGTGCCGCCGTCGACGTAGAGAATCTGGCCGGTGACGAAGGACGAGGCTTCGGAGGCCAGGAAGATGCATGCGCCGACCATGTCTTCCGGTTGGCCCATTCTGCGAACCGGCGTGTTTTCCATCCGCCATTGGTTCATCACGTCGTTGTTTTCCCAGAGCGGCCGGGCAAGCTCCGTCATGGTGAAGCCCGGGGCGACGGCATTCACGCGGATACCCAGCGGGCCCCATTCCATGGCCAGGCAGCGGGTCATGTGGCTCATGGCCGCCTTGGCCATGGCGTAGACGGCTACCCGATTCAGCGGACGATGGGTGTTCAGCGAATCGATATTGATTTGCGTACCGCGGCCTGCCTCGATCTGATGCCGCCCGACCGCCTGCGCCATGAAAAACGCGCCCTTGATATTGATGTTGGTGATGAAGTCGTAGGTTTCCTCGGGATAGTCCTCGACCTTCATCCGCTTATTCACGCCGGCACAGTTGACCAGCGTATCGATCCGGCCGAACTCGGCAATCACTTCGTCGACTATACGGTGTATGGCCTGGGTGTCGGATACGTCGCAAGCCTTTGCCTTGACGGTGCCGCCGGGCGGGCAGATTTCCCGGGCGGTCTGCTCCACGGTCGCGACCTCGCGGCCGGTAATGACCACCGTTGCCCCACGGGTGGCGAACCCTTCGGCAATTGCCCGGCCAATGCCGCGGCTTGCACCGGAAACCAATACAACCTGGTCCTGAACCGAAAAAATATCATCAGCCATCGATGGCGTACTCCTCAAATACGGGGTAAGAGCGAATATACCCGACTTCCACGCCGGCCCAACATAGACAAATCATAACCGTTCACGCCCATCCACGCTACTCGTGGCCTTATCCGTGGTGGTCGCGGCCGGCAGAAACGGCTTGATTACCCTCTGGTATACCTTGATGCCCGAGCCTACGGTGGCCATGGTGAGTGCCAGCACCAGCAGCACGTTGAAGACGATCCGTTTGATACCGTGCCCCACCGCGTCGCCAATGTAGCTCCGCTTGTTGGTGAGGATGAGGAACACGATGTAGGCGATCGGCAGCATGGTGAAGCAGACGGCCGAGGCGGCGATTGGGAACCAGATCGGGGTCTTCGTCACTACGCCAAGGATACCGATGGCCGGGACGAGCGTGAACATTCGGTAGCGGAACGAGGTGTATTCCAGGCCGAACATCTCGCAGAGCGTGAATCCGCACACGACCATGTGCGTGCTGATGGCCCCGCAGGTCATGCCGATGAAGCCCAGGTCGAAGATAATGCGTCCGAGCCTTTCTCCCATCACGTTGGTCAGGGCGGCCGATGCGTGAAGCGGTTTCATTCCGGTGCGGACCACTTCGTTGGCCGGCTCGTAAACGCCGGTGACCGCCATGGCGATTATCATCAGCGAAGTGACCAGGACGAAAGGCAGGAACATCGACATGCCGAGGTCCCAGCGCGAGAGAATCTTGTGGCTTTTCCCCCAGCCTTTGGCCAACAACGAGTAGGGGTACAGGAACGTCATGTTGATTCCGACCGCCGCTCCGAGCATTCCGAGAACGAGCGTTGTGGAACCTTCCGTTTGAGGAATGCCGTACCAGCCGATGAACCCCTTGCCGAGTTCGGTCCAGTTGATGCTCGTCAGATTGCAACCGACGACCAGGCCGAAAGAGAGGATAACCAGCGCGATTACACCGCGCAGGAACCATTCGTAGGTTTTGATTCCCCGTGCGTTGCCGCCGTAGTTCCAGGTGGTGAAAATACTGATGCCGAGGATCAGGATGCCGATACCGAATTTCACGGCGTATTCGGCCGCTTGCGAATCCTGCGGCACACCGAGCACGCTGCCCATGTCCCAAGCGGCACCGGCTGCAAGTCCGTACTGCGGGAAGTGCCAGATGACCGAGGCCATCACGGTTCCCAGCGCCCAGAGGAAGGCGAGAATAACGCTCAGTTCTCGGCCGAAGGCCTTGTAAGGCCGTTCTCCGGTGGTCAGGACGATATTACCCAGCGCGGCCAACATCATTACACCGAGAAACATGGCCACCGGCTGTACCCAGAGCAGTTTGTATCCGAATGAAGCCCCGGCCATGACCGAGGCGGCCGCGCTTCCGGCCCCCAACGTCATGGCGCTCTGAAGCAATCCCGGCCCGCTTCGCTTGATGTAGCCCGACGCTCGCGACGTGAAAGGTTGCCCTTCCAGTGCATCGAGTTCGGCAATGTCCTTTTGCAGTTTTTCCGGGTCCCACTTGGCCGTCATGGGCAAGCCCTTGGTCTCGTTCGCCATTGATTCGCTCCCTGTTGGTTGGTTATCAGTTATCAGTTATCAGTTATCAGTAGTCAGTAGTCAGTGGTCAGTAAACGCCCGGTGGTTGAGCGCAGCGAAACCCCGGGAGCAAGAACTGACAACTGACAACTGATAACTTCTCGTTCAGATCAATTCCTTTGCCGCCAGCCATCGTTCGGTGTCCAGTGCGGCCATGCATCCGCTTCCGGCGGCGGTTATTGCCTGCCGGTAGTATGCGTCGGCCACATCGCCGGCGGCGAACACGCCTTCGGTGCTCGTGTTCGTCCTGAACGGCACGGTCCATTGGATTTACTTCTTCTCGTTCATTTCCAGCTTGCCTTCCAAGAAGGCCGTGTTGGGCGTGTGGCCGACCGACAGGAACAGGCCGGTGACTCGCTTTTCCAGATATGGCTGGCCGATGGTGCTTTTCAGCCGCACGCCGGTCACGCCGTCGGTGTCGCTGCCCAGCACTTCGACCAGAGTTCGGTTCCATAGTATCTGGATCTTTGGATTTTCCATCGCGCGGCGGGCCATGAACCGGGAAGCCCGAAGCTGGTCGCGCCGATGGACGATGTAGACGGTGCTTGCGAACTTGCCGAGATAGTCGGCCTCTTCGATGGCCGAGTCGCCGCCGCCGATAACGGCCAACGGCTTGTTGCGGAACCGGGGTAGCGCACCGTCGCAAACGGCACCCGCGCTGACGCCCCGGTTCTTGAACTTCTCCTCCGAAGGCAACCCCAGGTAATTCGCCCGGGCGCCGGTTGCCACGATGACGGCCAGGGCCTGGTGCGGCCGGCCGTCGGAGTCGGTAAGCTCGAACGGCCGGGTGCCGAAATCCACCCGGACAATATCTTGGGTAATCACCCTGGCGCCAAAGTTGAGTGCCTGCTGTTTCATCAGCTCCATCAGTTCCGGCCCGCTGACACCCCGTTTCTCGTGCGGGGCCATTATCATGCGACGGTCTTTTGCAATGGAGTCGTCGAGATAGTTTTCCAGGTTTCCGGCGGGAAAGCCGGGGTAGTTCTCCACTTCGGTTGTCAGTGCCAATTGTCCCAGGGGCAGCGTGCCGGCAAGCCGGTTTTCCTCGGTAATCGCCCCCTCGAAGACGAGCGGCTCCAGCGCCGCCCGGGCGGTGTAGATGGCTGCCGTCCAACCGGCCGGCCCGCTGCCGATGATGATTACCTTTTCAGCCATTGGCTTGCCATCCATTTACCGAGGTTCGTGATGGAGCCCACATTATAGGGTTCCCACCGCGTCCGTCCATGCCTGGAGGTTGTCTGAAACGGGGGGATGGGCTAGATTGCAAGTTGTAAAGCCGCGACCAGTGGTCGCGATACTGCCCGGCAGCAGACCAACGATTTGAGAAACCGCGACCACTGGTCGCGGCTTTACAGTTTTAATTCGACAAAGGACCTCGCGATGGACAATGCGGCGGTAGTTGCGCTGGCGGCGCTTGGGGCACTGGCTATTGCGTACTTCACGTACGGGCGGTTTCTTGCCAGGCGTGTATTTCAACTCGACGCCAACCGGCCCACGCCTTCCCACACGCTGGAAGACGGCATCGATTACGTCCCCACCCGGGTGCCGATACTTTTCGGGCATCATTTTGCATCAATCGCCGGGTTGGGGCCCATCCTGGGGCCGGCAATTGCCGTGATTTGGGGCTGGCTGCCGGCCGTACTTTGGGTGGTGATCGGCTGCATATTCATCGGCGCCGTACACGATCTTGGGGCCTTGGCCGTCAGCCTGCGTTTTGGGGGCCGCACCATCGGCGACCTCTGCCAGGACTTGATGGGACCGAGAGCCCGGCTTCTGGCTCTGCTGATTATCTTCTTCCTCCTGGCGCTTGCCATGGGGGCATTCGTCAACGCGATATCGGGTTTGTTCGTCAACTTCCACCCCGACGCCATCATCCCGTCGTTTGGCCTGAGGCGCGTGGCGGTAGGGATCGGCATCTCCGGCTACAAACTCGATGTTGGCCTGGGGCGTGCAACCGTGGCGGGCCTGGCGCTGTTCGCCGCGTTGATTCTCTGGGGCGTGCATCAGCCGGTGCTTACGCACGAGTGGTTCGTTTCGGCCGAAACCCGGCAGGCCTTGGATGCCGCCCGAGATACGAACCCGAAAAAGGGACCAGGTTTAATTTGCCGGAACGGCCCGGAGGGTGCTTCGCACAAATTAAACCTGGTCCCTTCTTCGGGCTTCGAACGGCCATATGGGGCGACGGCGGCTATCAAGCACCTTCGCGCGATCGGCAACAATGCGGCGGCCGACGACGTCAACAATGCGGCGGCGGCTACCCGGAAGTATTGGATCTACGCGCTTTTGGCTTACGCTTTCATCGCCTCGGTGCTGCCCGTTTGGTTGCTCTTGCAGCCGCGCGACTACATCAACAGCTTCCAACTTTATTTTGCCCTGGCCGCGTTGATCGCGGGTCTGACGATTGCCGCTTTGACGGGCAGTCCGGAAGGCCATATTCACGCGGCGGCGTTTCGGCCGGATGTGCCGATGAGTCCGTTGGGGCCGGGCGAGGTTTTGGCGGACGTACCAAAAGCTCCTTCCTGGCTGCCGCTGTTATTCGTAACGATTGCCTGCGGAGCGGTCAGCGGGTTTCATTCACTGGTTTCCAGCGGAACGACCGTCCGGCAAATCAATCGCGAGACCGACGCGCAACTGATCGGTTACGGCGGCATGTTGGTCGAGGGCGTGTTGGCCATTCTGGTAATCATGGCTTGCGTGGCCGGCCTGGGAGCCGAAGCCTGGCAAGCCGGCGGAGAATACGGCAGTTGGCGAAGCATTGGCGGGGCGGGGCTGGCCGTGCAGCTTAGCGCGGTAGTCCGCGGCGGAGCGAACTTCCTCGCCAAGCTGGGTATTCCCACCCAGTACGGCAGCGCCCTGCTGGCGGTTACCATCGTCGCCTTTGCCATGACCACGCTCGACACGGCCACTCGTCTGCTCCGGTTCAACGTGGAAGCCATCTGCCGCTCCGTACGGCTGGAGAAACTTGCCAACCGTTATTTCGGGTCGTTGGTCGCGGTGGTTGCGATTGCCGCGTTCGGGCTGGTGCCCGCCGGCAAGACACTTTGGACCCTGTTCGGCACCACCAACCAATTGCTCGCCGGGCTTACGCTGCTGGCGATCAGCGTGTTTCTCTACAAGCTTCGCCGCCGCATGGTCTTCACGATCGTGCCGATGGCCATCATGCTGGCGATGGCGTTTTGGGCAATCGCGATAAGCCTTCGCGGCTTTTGGAGCAATCCACAACTGACGGAGTTCAACCGCTGGTCGCTGACAATCGTCACACTGATCATCCTGGTGATGTCGGTGTGGCTGATTATTGAAGGGTTGCTCTCCTTCGCCCGAGGCCGCGGTGAATTGGAACTTGACGACTAAGTAACAAGTCAGTGAACGCCCGGTGGTAGAGCGCAGCGAAACCCCGGGGTTTAGCTGCGCTCAACCACCGGGCGGTCGGGTTTCGCCGTCCGTTTCACTCGTCGCTTTGCCAACGCTCAACTTGTTGCCGCAATTGGTCGAGTGGAACGTGAACTTGCGGAACGTCCGGATAGGGGTCCAACAGTTCGTTGCCTTCGGAGGTGCCGGTACGGATTGCGTCGACTTCCTGTTCGAGTGCATCGAGCCAGGCGGGCACGTCGAACCCAACGCCGGTCGGTTGCTCGGTCAGCTTGTCGATTTCGGCGTCGAGCAGTTCGAAGGAGGCGGTTTGTCGGCCGGCGCGGAGTTCATCGATGGCCGGCCCAACCAGCGCCCTAAGCCGATCGACCAACAACGGCCGGACGAACCGCTCACCCAATCGCTCCGCCACACTGGGTAAGCGCATGCCGTACTCGCGGCTGAGTTGCTCGAAGCGTTCGAGTTGTCCCTCGGCTATGTCGGCGGTGCGCCCGGCAAGTGCTTCCCGCCACATTTCGGCCGCCTTGGCCCGGCCGCGGCGGACCAGCACCTCGTGAACCAAGACCATCGGCTGGAGATTCCACGCCATGCGGTCGTAGCCGGCCAGAAGACGGAGGAAATCCAGCAGGGTGTAGAGCATATCGCCCCGATCGGACTGCGTGGTGGTGCTGTTGTAGTCCATGTACTCCACGTAGTTCTCGCAGGCGGCTTCGATAATCGTCGTCAGGTGGAGGATGGCGTCGTCGCGGTCCAACGGGCCGTCCAGCTCGGCCAACAACCGCAACTGCTCCTCGGCTTCCGGGCTCTGGGCCAGCCACCGGAGATAGTCATCAACTCCTTGATGCAGAATTGCCCTGAGATTCGCGAAGATCATGAACTTCTGCGTAAACAGGCCGTCGCCGTATCGACGAATGAACTTCACCAATTCCTGCCAGCGGTCTTCGTCGGCCAGCGGGTCGAGCACCGAAAGGCGGATGTTGCGGCTGTGGGTGAGCCAACAGCGCAGAAGCGGTTCGGAGGCATCCTTCAGACGGTCGATCAGCAGGGTGTCGGCATTTGGACCTCGGCCGAAAAAGGGACCAGGTTTAATTTGCCGGAACGGCCCGAAGGGTGCTTCGCACAAATTAAACCTGGTCCCTTTTTCGGCTTCCTCGGTCGAAGCCACCAGGCAGCGGACGATTGCCTGGCAGCCAATCTCGAACATTGCGTCGAACTCGGTGATGGCGCCGGGTCCGACCGGATGGTCCCGCTCCATTCCCTGGACCGTCCCGATAAGCCGATATGCCTCGTCGATGAGTCCCAGCCGCGGCAGGTATGCCAGCAGCCGGCGGAGGACCTGCTGAAGGCTTCGCGAGGCAACGATTCGCCGTGGGTTTCCGCCCCTAGAGATGGGAACATACAGAAGCGGCTGCCGCGAGAGGCTCTCGATCAGTTTTTTCCATCCCGCGCGGACCGCCTCCGGCTGCCCCGAGAAAACCGCTCGAAGCACCCGTCGCGCCGGCTCCTCCCACTCGTCCAAGGCCGCAACCGGCTCATCCGCCCCCATGGTGGCCGCAATCAGCCGGGCGGCGTCGGCCGTCTCCAGACAGGCGTCGACGATCTGCTCCAGGAGCTCTTCCCTGATTGCCTGGCGGCGGTCGTATTCGAGCAACGAATCGCTCCCGACACCAGGCTTCTCAATCCGGTAGCGATGGAGTGAGGCGAGCAGATCGAGCAGCTTCCGGCGGTTGTCGACGGCGTGGACATGCCAACCGGCGAGTGTTTCATCGCGATCCGTGTTGGACCGACCCGACGTCCAGGAAGCGGCCGCGGCCAGTGTCCAGAGTCTGGCCGAGGCGAGTAGGAAGGCCAATCGCCCCATGATCCGTTCGGCTTCGGCCGAAAGCTCGAAGTCTGTCGGACCACCGCTGCCCTCGAGCATTTCGCCCTCGAAACCGTCGTCGGCACTGTCGCGATAGGTTACGTCTTCGTAGGCCGCGCTAAAGAGGCTTTCCGACTCGTCTTCCTCCTCTTCCTCGTCTTCCACCGCGTCTGTTTGGGACACTGTGTCTGTTTGAGACACTGTGTCGACCGGCTGCCCGAGGAGTTCCAGCCGCGGCACTTCCCACAACTGCTCGGCATTGGCTTCGAGCCGGTCGAGGAACTGTCGGGCAAGCGACCATTGCCGCTCGGGTTCGGCACCCTGATCGTCGGCCGGTTGGTCCGTCGACGGGTGCTGGTTCCAAACCTGCTTCATCCACCGAATGGCCAAATCGTGAAACGCGTATTCTCCCTCGGCCAGTGCGATCTGGTCGGCCTGGCTCACCCACTGAATCAACAGGGCCATCGAGGCCACCAGGTCGCCTCGGCCGAGTAATGCTTCGACTACCAAGGCATAGGCCTTGGGTGAATGGAACCGGCCCACGTGCTCGCGCCAGAAGGCAATGTCGCCGGCGGCCGTTCCCGCCTCGTGCCACGCGCCCAAAGCCGTGGCCACATGCGCGGCCGACTCCCACGCCTCGTGCCCGGAGATTCCCATCACCGCACTGACTTCCACCGTGGCGAACTTATCCCACCACTGGGCCAGTTCACCCAGGTTCGAGGAGAGTTTTTCCTTCAGATCGGTTTGTCCCGCCGCGGCCGCTTCTTTCTCCAGCCGCGCGTAGAGGGTGAAGATCTCGCCCATCAGCTCGATCAACTCGTCCGCACGAACGTCGTGGATACTGTTTTCCAGCGCCGGGAAGAGCGGGAATTGGGCGCCGAACCCCAGTATGTTCCACGGATCGATCAACGCCCCGCACTTGATCGCCCGATCCAACAGGTCGGCGATCTGGGTGAGCAGTTCGGCGGCCGGCTGCAACTCGCCCCGATCGATTTGCAGATGGGCGGTGCTCAGGCGGCATTGGATTTCGCAAGTCATTCGGGCGGAGGCGACCGGGACCGTTTGGGCCTGGCGAATGGCCGGCCCGCGGTATCCCATTCTCGCAAAGAGCCGGGCCAGGTGGACGTGCTGCAACTGCTCGGCCCGACACCGCGCCAACTCCTGGTTGAGGTCCTGCCTCGCGCCACCCAGCGGTTGACGCAAGCGGACCGACTCCGCCCGCAGCCGCTTGCCGTGTGTACCCGGCAGCCGGGCCAGAAGCTGCTCGTAGAACTCGTCCCGATAGAGGGCGATTTCCGGCAGGAGCGTTGCCAGCGTAGTGTCGGAATCGTGGGCGTCGGGCCCGTTGCCGCTGACGCCGGAGCCCATCAACATCGTGCCGGCCAGGACGGCCGCCGCCTCGAATAGCAATCCTTTGCGGGGAAGGTCGCGCCTGCGGCGGATGCGGCCGAGTATGGCATCCAAGGTGACCTGCTCGAGCACGAACCGGCGGTAGTAGCCCCGGTTGTCGATGTGGTGAGGGTCCCATTGACCGAAATGGTAGTTCGGCCGCCGATTGGCCGGGTGATCGAAATCGTACGCTCGTGGGTCCAACGCCAATTCGTCCAGCAACTCCGGATCGAACCAGGCCTCACCGAGCAGGTCCGGATCGGTCGCCCTGAATATATTCAAGGCCCGGTGGATCAGGTCGTGGTAGCGACCGGCCGCCACACCCGCCCCGCGTACGTACAGCGGGATCGGCCTGACTCGCTCGTGGGCGTAAGGTTCGATCTTTTCGTCGGTCTCGAGCACGGCAACCGGCCGGTGTCCGACAAAATCGTTCAGCCGCCCTAGCGAGCCCTCGATTATTCGGTCCGTCTGGTTCCAGGGTGCTCCTTCCGCCAGGACGGCTTCGCATACACGGCCGACAAAAAACGGGCGAAACAGGGCTTCATCGCTCTGGTGAAATAGCAGGTCACGGTGATGACGGCGGTAGGCCGGCAGCACGTTGTCGAACACCAGCCGTAGCACCACCTCGGCCTGCTCCACCTGGCGGAAGGCCTCCGAACGGCCGCGTAGCCGCTCCAAGGAATCTCGCAGCAGCCGGCCCATCTCTCGCCAGACGGGTTCGGCACCCACCTGATGGGGCTCGATCAGGGCAAACAACTCGTTGACGTTGGCAAGAAAGCGGGGTTCCGTCATGCCCGAGGAGTAATTCAGGTATCCAAGTGTCTCCTGCACGATTTTCTGGGCATCGCTTTTCTGGGAATCGCCACCCAGTATGTCGAGATCCATCAATCCCTTCTCCCATAGCCCGAGTAAACTAGATGTCCGTTTTGTAAGTTGTTGGCCAGCTATACACTCGGTCCCAAGCTCTGCTTGGGACCGCACCGTACTGCTGGAGAATAGCGGGTTCCCAAGCAGAGCTTGGGAACCAGGTTAACGGTCTCGGTACTACGCAAGAACTTACGAAACGAACATCTAGTATCTTATGCCTTCCGGGCAATATGGTCTAGCAGGCCGGTTTTTCGCGTGCTTCCCAGGGCGGTTCTTGTTATCATGAAGTGGGGTGAGCCGGACTACCGACTTGAGGATATGCCATGACGCGACGACTTGTTCTGGCCGCGGTATTTTTGGCCGCGGTGTTTTTGGCCGCGCTGTCTCCGGCCGGCCGGTTGGCGGCCGCGGTTCGCGGCGAAATCATCACGCAATCTGCCGCAAGAAAGCACGGGCTGCGGCGCGCCTGGTTCACCCAGATCGAAATGGATCGGGCACTGGCACGCATTCGGCATCTCGTGCTTTACGATGGCATTCTATACGCACAGACCAATCGGGCGATGGTACACGCGATTGACGCCGAGACGGGCAGGACGCTCTGGGCCGAGCAGGTCGGCGGACCCAATCATCCCAGCCTCACCGCCGGCGTGAACCACGACCTGATAGCCGTCGTCAACGGTTCGGTTCTCTACGTGCTGAACCGCTACAACGGAAAGCTGCTCTGGAAATGCGAGGCCAACGGCGCACCCGGCGCGGGAGCCGCACTGAGCGAAAAACGAGCCTACGTGCCAATGGTCGACGGCCTGGTGATGGCCTACCGGCTCGAACCGGTCCTCGATCCGCTGGGGGAACTCGGCAGAGTCGACAAGAAGGGCGTCGACAAGGACAAGAAGGGTAAGGTGAAGGAGCAATTGACGCCCGAGGAAAAGGAAGCCGCCGAAGCCGAGCGGCGCGAGTCGTTGAGAATCCAGCAGGACTGGAACCCGCCGTTGGTCTGCCAGTCGTTCGGTAGGGCGATGGTGCAGCCGATCGTCTTGCGGCAGGATGAAAACGAGGAGTACGTCGCCTGGCCGACCGACCGCGGATCTCTATTCATTGGCGTGATCAACCGATTGCAAGAGGACTTCTTCGCGATTCGTTTTCGCCTTAATACGGAAGCAGGCATTGCGGCCCGACCTACCTATCGCCCGGCCGAC
>JAUWJC010000051.1 GCA_030607895.1 Pirellulales bacterium | reverse complement strand
TAGCGCCACGGACCAACAGCGGCATTATCATCCGGCACGACCCCGAGTCGAAATCGAAGAAATCCTACTGGTGGGACGGCCTGCTGGAGGTACAGATTCTCGACTCGGCCGGCAAGGCCAAACCGAGCATGCACGACTGCGGCTCAATTTACGACATGATCGCCCCCAGCAAGAACGCGATGAAGAAGCCGGGTCAGTGGAACCGCATCACGATTACTGCAAAGGGCAGCAAGATCGTCGTGGTGATGAACGGCCGGAAGATCATCGACATCGACCTGGACGATTGGACCGAAGCCGGCCGCAACCCCGACGGCACGCCCAACAAGTACCACAAGCCCATGAAGGACCTCTCCCGCTCGGGCAATATCCTTCTGCAAGAGCACGGCCACCCTGTCTGGTATCGCAACATCTACATCAAGCCGCTGGATTAGTGGGTTGTGCGAAGCCGCAAGCGGCATCAGGCGTCATTTCCCGGCTTCGCGGCGGAGATAGTCCAGGGCCATGAGGCAATGGGCCTTTACACCCAGGGGGAAGGCGGCTTCGTCGAGCAGGAGTTTTGGGGTGTGCAGGGCGTGTACGGCCCCGATCGACTCGTTTCGCACGCCGAGGAAGATGTAGAAGCCGGGCACCTTCTGCGCATAATGGGCGAAGTCCTCGCCGCCCATCACAGGCTGCGTTTCGAGCACGTTCTTCTCACCCGCCGCCCGAACCAGCGAAGCGAACGTCTTTTTGCCCAACTCCGGATCGTTCCAGGTGACCGGCCCGTAGTCCTCAAACGCGATCTGGGCCTTCACGCCGTTGGCGGCCGCCGTTTGCGAGACGATTCGTTTGAACTCTTCGGCCGCCTTGTTTCGCACGTCCAGATCATGGCTGCGGATGGTTCCTTCCATGACGACTTCCCGCGGGATGATGTTCCAGGCCGTGCCCGCCTTGATGATGCAAATGGAGACCACGCCCGGCTGCCGGGCGTCGATTTTGCGGCTGGCGATAGTCTGGACGGCCGTGATGATGTGTGCCGAGGCCACGATCGGATCGACGCCTTGCCAAGGCATTGCCGCGTGCGACTGTTTGCCGGTTATCTTGATTGTGAATCGGTCGACGCTGGCCATCAGGCCACCCAGGCGATACGCGAGTTTGCCCGTTTCGAGGTTTGGGTTTACGTGCAGTCCGAAGATGGCCGGCACTTTCGGGTTATCCAGAACGCCTTCCTTGATCATCAGCCGCGCGCCGCCTTCCTCTCCGGGCGGAACGCCTTCCTCGGCAGGCTGAAAGATCAGCTTGCCCGTGCCGGGAATCTGATCTCGCATTTGGACGAGCACTTTTGCGGCCCCCAGCAGCATTGCGGTATGCGAATCGTGCCCGCAGGCGTGCATCACGCCGGGGTTCTTGGAGGCGAAAGGCAGTCCGGTTTCTTCCTGAATCGGCAGGGCGTCCATATCGGCCCGAAGTGCAACGGTCGGCCCCGGCTTCTTGCCGCGGATGAGTGCAACCACGCCGTTGTGCGCCACGCCCGTCTTGATCTCGTCCACCCCGATCTCCCGAAGCCGCTCGGCCACCACGCGGCCGGTGCGAACCTCGCGGTTGGACAATTCCGGGTTGCTGTGGAAATCGCGCCGCCACTCGATTACCTGCGGGGTCACTTGCTTGGCAAGTTCTTCAACCCGGCGCAGAACGTCGTCGCCGCGAACCGTCCGGCTGCTTGCCGCAAGCGACAGCAGAACCACCAACACACCAATAACTCTTCTTTTCATCGTTGGTCTCCTCGAAAAAGATACGTTTTCCAGCAGAGCGGAAAAAGGGACCAGGTTTAATTTGTGCGAAGCACCCTCCGGGCCGTTCCGGCAAATTAAACCTGGTCCCTTTTTCCGCCCTTGCCATAATGACACCGATCATTATATCCTGTAACCGTTCACGACCGCCACCGGCACGACAGAATCTAACATCAAAGCCTGCAAGGAGTTTGGGAAGAATGGTTGTAACACAAGAAATCGGTGGACCAGGACAGCCGGGGCCATTCCAAATGCGGCTCATGTGGGTAGAATATAGGCAAAGCGTGTTGTCCAGCCGGCGTCCGAATGGATTGCTTGCTACAAATGTGTTGATATGTCAGCACCTGCGTCCGCGTCCCCGTAGCTCAATTGGATAGAGCGTCGGCCTCCGGAGCCGAAGGTTAGAGGTTCGAATCCTCTCGGGGATACTTTTGATACGCATCAACGAAACTGTCTGTTTTTTCCACCCGTTTTTTCCACTCGTTTTTTCCACACCTGGCTGACTCGGCTAGCTCAAACCCTCCAAGGTGTGTCTCCTTGCCTCGAAAGCTCATGAAACGCACCACAAGATAGATATATGGAGGGTGCGTTGCACACACCCCACAACTACAACCCGGGAGCGGCAATCATGCGTCGAAGAACGGAAAACCCCGGCTTGGTTTGTTTGGGAGTCCTCTCCGCCGCGGCTGTGTTTTTCCACGCGGGTATCCTCAACGCCGTGGAACCCGCCGCCAGGTTGACCCAAAACCAAAACCAAAACCAAAACGCCCTGGCCCGGGAGATCCTGGACGCGACCGGCGTCAAGGGTGGACTTGTCGTCCATCTCGGTTGCGGCAATGGCACGCTGACGGCCGCGCTTAGGGCCGACGACAGCTACTTGGTTCACGGTCTGGACGTGGATCGAGGCAACGTCGCACAAGCCCGCCAGCACCTCCAGTCGCTGAGCATCAATGGCAAGGTGTCGGTTGAGCAATTCGATGGCAGGCGGCTGCCTTTCATTGACAATCTCGTTAATCTGCTCGTGTCCGGGCAGCCGATCGAAATCGCCCGGGACGAGGTGTTGCGAGTCTTGGCTCCCGACGGCGTGGCATACGTCAAGCAGGGCGATGCTTGGACAAAGACGGTCAAGCCTCGGCCGGAGGAGATCGACCAGTGGACACATTTTCTGCACGACGCAACCGGCAACGCCGTGGCCAACGATGCTGGCGTGGGACCACCGCGGCACATGCAGTGGATGGCCGCGCCGACCTGGTGCCGCAATCATCACACGCTGGCCAGCATCAGTTCGGTGGTTTCGGCGGGGGGGCGGATCTTCTACATAGTGGACGAGGGTTCCGCTGCGTCGATGAAGGCGTCCGGCAAGTGGTCGGTTGTTGCCCGGGATGCCTTTAGCGGCATGCTCTTGTGGGAGCGGCGGGTCCGGCCGTGGGCCTGGCATCGTCACGGGTTCCGCTCGGGTCCGGTTCAGCTTCCCAGGACGCTTGTGGCCGGGACCGACTGCGTTTACGTTCCACTGGGGATGGGCGCGGCCGTGTCGGCACTGGATGCGGCAACCGGCGAAATCGTCAAGACCTATCCGGACACCAAAAACACCGAAGAGATCATCCTGCATGATAGCGTATTGCTTGCGGTAGTCGGCGCTCCTGCATCCGAGCAAGCCGGTATCGATCCGACCTGGTCGCCAATGGTCAAGTTTCCGAACCGGAAGTCCATCGTGGCGATTCGCGCCGGCTCCGGCGAAATGCTCTGGAAACGGTCAAACTCGCCGGCCGACAACCCGGTGCCCCTAACGCTGGCTGCCGAGGACGGGCGTGTCTTCTTTGGCACCGGCAAGAGCGTGCTCTGCCTGGACAAGAACACCGGGGAGGAACTCTGGCGCCGGTCTCCGCCGCCAGCCGAGCAGACCGATCGACCCAACAAACCCGGCAAGAAGCAGATGCCCGGCAAGAAGCAAAATCCCACCAAGAAAAGGGCCCGGCCACTGCGATCGCTTGGCTGGTCGGTTGCCACGCTGGTCGTGCATGATGGGGTGGTGCTTTGGGCGGACGGGAAGCGACTGTCGGCCCTATCGGTTCAGAACGGCAAGACCTTGTGGGAGTGCGAGTGCAAGCCGGGCTTCCGCTCGCCGGTCGACGTGCTGGTGATCGCCGGCCTGGTCTGGCTCGGACCGGACTTTGCCGCGGGCCGCGATTTGCGTTCGGGGGAAATAGAAAAAACAAGCAGCGCCGTTCACGACATTTGGACGATCGGACATCACCATCGCTGCTACCGCGAAAAGGCCACCGATCGCTATATCATAACCGGCAAGCGGGGAATCGAGTTCCTCGATCTGGATAGCGATAATCACTCCCGCAACAACTGGGTCCGCGGCGTGTGCCAGTACGGCGTCATGCCATCGAACGGGCTGATCTACGCGCCCTCCCACGCCTGCGGCTGCTTCATGGAGGCCAAGTTGTACGGATTCTGGGCCCTCTCCGCAAAGCGGGAGGAGAAAGGGGAAAGAAGGGAAAAGCGGGAGGAAGAAGGGGGAAGAAGGGAAAAGGGGGAAAGAAGAAGAGAAGGGAAAAAAAGAGAAAAGGGGGAGGCTTCCGCCGATCGGCTTCAGCGCGGACCGGCCTACGACAGCGTTCCGACTTCCGACCTCCACCCTCCGACTTCCGACGACTGGCCCACGCACCGCCACGATCCGCTCAGAAGCGGCTCGACTGCCACGCAACTCCGGGCGCCGCTTCGCCCTGTCTGGCAGGCGGCTATCGAGGGTCGGTCGAGTGCGCCCGTCGTGGTTGACGGAACCGTTTTGGTATCATGCATTGACGCACCCCGCGTCGTTGCCCTGGACGCCCGTAACGGAAAGGTGCGCTGGACCTTCACCGCAGGTGGGCGAGTCGACTCACCCCCGACCGCCTACCGGGGTTTGGTCCTCTTCGGTTGCCGGGACGGCCGGGTCTATGCCTTGCGACTGGCCGACGGCCAACTGGCATGGCGCTTCCGCGCGGCGCCGGAGGAACTGAAAACGGTCGCCTTGGACCAGGTCGAATCGGTCTGGCCGGTACATGGAAGCGTGCTGGTTCAAGATGGCGTGGCGTACACGGCCGCCGGCCGATCGTCGTATTTGGACGGTGGGATCCACGTATTCGGTCTCGACCCGACCACCGGCAAAATCGTCTGCCAAACACTCGTCCAGAGCGGTTCTCCCAAACCACACGCCAGTTCGGCCGAACGTGAATCGGGAATCGAGCCGAAGAATATCGTCCAGAACGCCACCGACTTCAAGACATTCGTAGACCCCGACCGTAGCGATGCGTTTTCCATGGGCGGGGCCACTACGGATATCTTTGTCGGCGACGGAACGGCGGTCTACATGCGTCAGGTTAAGTTCGACCGGGATTGCGTGAGGCAGAAGCAACAGAGCCGACACCTCTTCTCGACCACCGGGCTGCTGGACGACGCGGAAGTCCACCGCTCGCATTGGGTGCTTGGCACGGGCGACTTCCGCCGCATTCCGGTTGCCTACTCCTGGATCGCCAATTCGCCCCGAGGTGGATGGGGCTCACGATTGGCCGTGCCGTACGGTCTGCTCCTGTCATTCGATCAGCAGACCGTTTGGGGCGTTCGACGCACCAGGGATTACGGGTACATCCTTTTTGCCGAGCGCAACCGGCCATTCTCGCCGGGCGAACAATCGCTGCCCGACTTCAGACCCTCGGACGGCAAGACCGCCTCCCCGTGGCAGTGGTCGGTGAAGCTGCCGATTCGTCCCCGGGCGATGCTGCGTGCCGGCGATCAACTGCTTATCGGCGGTATGATCTCGCCCACCGAGCCGGCCGATCTGGCCGCTGCCTACGAGGGGCGAAAAGGCGGCCTGCTCTGGACGATGTCGGCCAAGAACGGGGAGAAACTGGCCGAGCTTCAACTCGACGCCCCACCCGTCTTCGACGGCCTCGCCGCCGCCGCCGGACGCCTCTACCTGACAACTACCGACGGCAAGGTGCGGTGCTTCGCCGGTCGTTGACGGATTCGGAAAAACGTCGGTGTGACGAAGTCAAGGACTCACGGGAATTCCTCGCTCGGCCAGGAAGTCCTTCATCTGGCGAATGGTGAATTTTCCGAAGTGGGCGATCGAGGCAACCAGGACGGCGTCGGCGTGTCCTTCGGTAATCGCCTGTTCGAGATGCTCCAACGCACCCGCCCCGCCCGAGGCGATTACCGGCACGCTCACCGTGTCGGCAATGGCCCTGGTCATGGGGATATCGTAGCCGGTTGGCATCCCGTCGGTATCCATGCTGGTGGGGAGGATTGCGCCCGCGCCAAGCGATTCAACTCTCTTTGCCCAATCGACCGCGTCGATGCCCGTCCCTTCGGTGCCGCCTCGGACCACCACCTCGAAGCCGGAGGGCAGCACGTCGGATTAGCGAGTGTCGCTCGCGCCGGTTATCTTGTAGGAGCCGAACCCGTCGGCCGCCTGGCTGACGAACTCCGGATTGCGCACGGCGGCGGTGTTCATCGAGACTTTCGACACACCCACGTCGAACAATGCCCGGATGTCGTCGACGGTGGCGATACCGCCGCCGACGGTCAGCGGGATGGAGATACTCTCGACGGTCCGCTTGACGGCGTCGATCAGCGTCTGCCGCTTTTCGATTGTGGCCGTGATATCGAGGAACACGAGTTCATCGGCGCCGGCGTCGCTGTATGCCGCACCGTTTTCGGCCGGATCGCCGACGTCGGTCAGGTTCACGAAGTTTACGCCTTTAACCAGCCGGCCGTCTTTCACGTCCAGGCATGGGATAATCCTGCGGTAATCCATAACGGGCTCCTTACTATCCGGGGAACAGTCGGTTATCAGATGTAGGGTGGGCAATGCCCACCGACATGCAACATCCTGTGGTGGGCAATGCCCACCCGACACTATCCACTATTCTGTTGCGAAGCCGCAAGCGGCACTGACAACCGAGACCACTGCCCACCAGCGGCTTCTCGGCGGAAGACGCTCGTTTGCCGGTGCTTAGCCCACCGAGGACTTCGAGGTGGAGCCGTTCTTTCTCGCCAGCGCGGTGGCCTGCAAGACGACTTCGAGCCGGGGTAGTTCCAAGCCGTTTCCCTCGATGCGAACCTTGCCGGTCTTGACCGCCTGCCGAACGGCCAGACGACGCAGGGCAAGCCGTTGAAACGTCTCGGAGTTCAAGTGGAAAATCGCCGTGCTCTTGGGGCTCAGCCCACGCTCGGCAGCGATCGGCCGGTCGTCGGCCAGCATCAGTTCCCATTGACCACCCCCGGGCCCGTTCACTTGCAGTCCCACACGGGTGCCGTTTGCCGACGTCTTGGCCAACTTCTCTCGGGCCGCGATTAACCCTTCCAGGTGCTGGTGGACATCGAAACTGGGTTTGACGGGGCGAGGCCGCGGACGACCGAAATTCGTTCCAATAGCATACTTCGCCGAACGCATCAGCATCTCGCGATTCACCTCGGGGCATGGCAGATGAGGGGCCGCTCGGGTGACGTTCGTCTGATCGAAGTCCGGATCGTCCCGCCAGTACGACCGATAGAGTTCCAACTCCGTACGGAAAGCCTCCTTGAACCACGCCCCGTCACAGCGGAATTCATCGGACGGGCTGGCCGGCGTCGAATACTTCTCGACGGCCTCTTGGATCACCGCGGTCATGTCGGCCACTCGTATCGGGTGCGGCGACGTGAGGTGGTAGGTCTTGCCGTGGTGCTCCGGCCGGCTGTAGATATGTGTCATCACCGCCGATATCCAGTCGACCGGCACGAAGTTCTTCCGCTCCGGACCGCATAGACCCAATTCCGTCATCAACGGCACACCACCGGTAACCCCGAGAACAACCTTACTGACCAGGGTATGGGCGAGCTTCAGCGGTGCATAGAAGCCGTGAAAGGTCGTCGTGTAGCCGGTGCAAGAATCGCCCACGATAATAGAAGGCCGGTAGAAAGTGGTGGTGTCGAGGAAATCGGTGCCACGGACCTCCTTTTCCGCCTCGACCTTGCTTCGCTCGTAGTCGTTCCCCATCTGCTGACCAACGTCAAGCTCGGTCTCCAAAACCCGGCCTTCTCGCAAGCCGGAAACGTAGGCGGTAGATACGTGATGGAACTTGCGAATCCCCGTCACCCGGCAAAGCTCCAACATCAGCTGAGTGCCGCCAACGTTGGAACACCACGGCTCACCGTCGGGATCGCTTCCCTGAAACGTCAGGCTGGCGGCGTTGTGAATTACCGAATTGCAGTGCCGTGAAATCCACTCTATGCTCGGCGAGTCGAGATCCAAGTCGACTTCGGAGAGGTCGCCCTCCAGCACAACCGGACGAGGCAGTGCGCAGCCGAGTTCCCTTTCCCATCGGGCAAGAATCGTCTCAATCCGCTGCTTGGCCGACTCGTATCTGCTCGGCCGGGCAAGCACCGCAACGCGATGACCCGCGTGAAGACCGTCTCGAAGCAAGTACGATCCCAGCAAGCCGGTCGCACCAGTCAAAAGGTGGTAGGGCATTTTCTGCTCAGGGTATGTAGCAAGTAGTACGGCCGTTCAAGAAGCCGTTCTCTACAAACAGCGGTGCCAACCGTGGTGTGCGCGAACAAACCTTCACGCATTCCCAAGTTCCGCACCCTGGGCCGTCCGTGGTGGGTACCTGCGCCGACTTTAATTTTGAATCGGCGCAGGATAACTAATGCATTAGTATATCCCCCGTGTCACGCAATAGTCAAGACAGTTGACAACGCAAAACCGCGGAAACACCGCATACCCCCACCGGGGCGGGGGCCGATGCGGTTCGGCTCTTCCGTTTCTGGGTACAAAACACTCGTCGTTTGTAACTGTTCACGGGTCATTTCGCGGTTGTAGCGGCAGCAATTTAGGGGTTTAGGGATTTAGGAGCTTAGGCTGTTAGGGATTTGCGGCTTCAGGATTGCGAAGCCGCAAGCGGTTCATCTCGCATCCCTAAACCCCTAAATCCCTAACAGCCTACAATTCCTGCATCCCGTGAACGGTTACGCCGTTTTCGCCGGCATGTTGGCCGTCGCTTTGCGTCGCCGTCTTGCGGGGCTGAAATATCCGTCCTAGCGGTCCGATCAGGATGGCAGGCAACACTACCAGATCGCCCAGCAGCGCCGCGGTCAGTAGCGTGAACATCAGCCAGGCGAACCGGGCGGTGGGTGTAAAGCGGCTGACGGCGAACACCAAGAGCCCCAGGCCGCAGATTAACGTCGTCTCCGTCATGGCGGTGCCGCAGCGCGAATAGGCATAGTGAACGGCCTTCCTTCGCGAGAATCCATCGTCAAGGCCGCGGCGAAACCAGGTCACGAAATGCAGCGTGCCGTCCACGGCAATTCCCAGCGCCACGCTGGCCGTCATCATCGAGCCGATCTCGACGTCGAATCCGCTCCAACCCATGATGCCGAAAACGACCACGCTCGGCAGAACATTGGGTATCATCGACAGCGTGCCGGCCATCAGACTCCGCAGCAACACGGCCATTGTCATGCCGATCAGTGCGAACGCCAGAAGGAAACTTTTAATCAGATCGTATAGCAGTTGGCGTTGTGCCTGGTGGACCAGCGGAACGCCGCCGCAGAACACCACGCTAACGCCCGGATCGTCTTCCGCCGCTTTTTCCACAATGGGAGTGACCTGGCGGCGGAGCCGGTCGAGGAACGGGCCGAAGTCGATATCGCGGTAGGCGGGCACCCTCACGCTGATTCGCCACAGCTCTTCGTTGGCCGTATCGCACAAGTAGCGTAGGGTAATAAAGTCGGACCGGCACCGCTCGAGCCTTCGCTCAAAGACCACGCGGCGGGTCGTGCTGGTCAGACTGCGTGGGGACCGCTTCGGCAGCGCCGGGGCAAACGTGGCAGCCGTGATTGTCACGCCCACGCCGTCAACCTTGTCGACCGCCGCGCGCACTCGTTCAACCAACTGCAGGCGATCCAACACCGACTTCTTCGAGATTTTGGGGAACCGCAGCACGATTTCAACCGGCACCAGCGGTCCAACGTGCGATTCCAGCCAATCGTAATCGCGGATTATCTTCACGTCGGACCGGAACAGGTCGTGCAAGCCCACGGAGGTGTGAATCTTGGGAACCCCCAAGGCGGCGACAACCAACCCGACGGTCGAAACCGATACTATCAACCAGTGGAACCTGCTCACCAACGCTAGCAACGGCTTCCACCGCGGCGACTCCTCCCAGTATCGCCCGTTACCCGGCGACGGGGTTGCCCAGCGTCGTATGGGCCACTGCTGCAGTGCCGTGGGAAGCAGCATGAAGAGCACGGCAAACGCGCACATCACCGCCGAGGCGGAGAATATGCCGAACTTCGAGATCGGTACGATCTGGCTGATGCAAAGCGATCCCAGCCCGACGGCCGTGGTTCCCGCCGCAAGCGCGCAAGGCAACCGTGCGTGCTTGACTGCCAGCATAGGCGCGCCCTTCAAGCCGTCGGTCCCAATGGCGTCGCGGTAGTAGTTCACCAGGTGTATTGCCGCCGAAATACTCAGCACATACACCAGCGAGGCCATCATCATCAGCACGGAGTCCATCTGCGCACCGTTGTAGTACACCAGCGCAAGGCTGAGTTGCTCGCTGAAGACGGCCGTGATAAACACCATGATCGCAAGCTGTATGCTGCGCAGAAAAAGCCACATCAAGGCAATGCCGATTGTGAACGAGACAACGTTCAGTGCCAGCACCGACTCTTCGCTGATGTCGTCGATCACCACGCCGTCGACGGTGGAACCGGCCACAAAGATGTCGTCGGGTGCCAGGCCGCAGGCCGACTGCGCGCACTCGTAAACCCAGGCCACGGCACCGTGCCGATTGTGGATGCCGGCGCGCGACACCAGCGCCACGGCGCACGTGGTGCGTCCGTCTTTTCCAACCAGCCAGCCCTCCATTCGCTTAAGCGCCTGCTTGCGCGACAACTCCAACGGCGGTGCCATGAAATCGTGCAGGGCCTCGCGGCCGGTAAAGACGTAGCGAAACAGCGGTTTGGCGCCCTTTTCGGCCGGTTTGACCAACGCGGCCGCCAGACGGTCCAGCCGCTCGTCGTCCAACGTGCACCCCGGCCAGCTAACCATCAGGATCTCGTCGCTGCCGAAATGGCCGCTGAACCAGTAGAGCTTTTTCGTCTCGCTGAAGGCCGCCGGCAGCCAGTCTTCCACCCGATTGGCGTTGCTGTCCCAGGCCTTCTTGGCGCCGAACATGACGAAAGGAACGGCAACCGCAAATGCGCAGAATACTACCAGGCGATACCTGCGATCGAAGAACACGGTCTCGTTCATCGAGAACCCAGCGGGGGATTTCAGAAAAGCACCAAACGATACGCGACGCCGACTCTTCAGCGCGGCCTGGGCTGAAGACCGAATATTCGCAACTAACCTTTAACATACATGGCACATGGAATTCCGTCCATGGCCCCGTATCTGCCGCGACAACGCGCCGGCATACTCTTCTCAAACACTCCATTTTCCAGTATGCCATGCATGGGAGGCGCTGTTTGAACTCCCCAGACATCCCAACTATAATTAGTATATTCAACGCGGTCAGGAATTGAGTTTTGTAGGTGCCATGCAACGACTTGCAATTACCGGAAGCTCGGGATACCTGGGGGATTGCCTGATTGATTACTTCCGGCAGCGGGATGCCGGGACGCGCATTCTCGGGCTGGATATCAACGAGCCCCGTGAGTCGGTTCCCGACGAGTTCGTCAAGTTGGACATTCGCAGTCCCGAACTGGCCGGTGCGCTGGAGTCGTTCGCGCCGGATACGATCATTCATTCGGCGTTCGTTTTTCAGCCCATGCGCGACGAGCAAGAGATGCGCCGGATCAACGTCCAGGGCAGCCGGAATCTGTTCGATGCCGTCGACCGGATTCGCCCGCAACGGTTCATGGCGATCTCCAGCGCGACGGCCTTCGGTGCTTGGCCCGACAACCCCGTGCCGATCGACGACACCTGGCCGGTCCGATCCGGCAGCCGATTTCGCTATGCGGCAGACAAGGCCGAATTGGAGCAACTGCTTGTCCGGTTCGCCCGGCAGCACGAGGATATTGCCGTCAGTTGGGTTCGCCCTGCCATCATCGGCGGTCCGAACATGGACAACTACTTGAGCCGATTCATATTCGGCATGCCGTTTCTCGTGCAAATCGACGGGTTCGACACGCCGATTCAGTTTGTACACGAACAGGACGTAACGGCGGCGATTTACGAGGTATTGTCCCAGAACGGACGCGGCGGGTTCAATCTGGGGCCGCCAAACTGGACTTGCGTTTCGGAGATCGCCCGCGAAACAAATCGCCGAGTCATCAAGGCGCCCTTCTGGTTGGTTCGTTTTGCTGCCTGGCTCGCCTGGACCGTGCGGTTCCCACCGCACGAGTCCCCACCCAGCTTCATTAGTTTCACCCGATATCCCTGGGTCGTGGCGCCGACCCGGCTTCAGGACGAACTGGGCTATCGATTCAAGTTCTCCAGCACGGAAACGCTGTGCGAGGCAACTCAGGATACGGAATAGACCGGCCGCGGGGTATAAAGCCGCGACCGGTGGTCGCGCACGCGACAGAAGACACACGGTTTTTGACGGGTTATTGAGCGCGACCACCGGTCGCGGCTTTATGAGAGCGCGAGATGACATTACCACTGACGACATTCGAGCAGTCTTTGCTTTGGGAGGACCGGCCGGCCTATCCGTGGAATAACTTCGTACGCCTCCACTTCTCGGGCCGATTGGACCGAACGTCGCTCGAGTCGGCCGTGCGGACGGTGTTGGGGCGACACCCTCTACTGTTCTCCAAGGTGGAACAAACCGGACGGAACCGGTTCCACTGGCTGCCGGTCGACGACGCGCAACCGGCCACAACATGGCTGGAGCGGCCAACCGGCGGCCCTTTTCCACAAACGACGGGCCTGGATCTCCGCAAGGAGATCGGCCTGAAGATTCAAGTCGTCGCCGATGAAGTCTCATCCGAGCTTGTGCTCCAGTTTCACCACGTCTGCTGCGATGGCGCCGGCGTGTTTTCCTTCATCAACGATCTACTTGTCGCCTACGCGATCCAACAGGGCGAGAAGTCCGAGCGCGTTCGGCTGCTGCCGCTTGAACCGGACCGGCTGGCCAAGCGAGGCACGTACGGGCTGACGCCGTGGAAGCTATTGAAGATGACCCCCAATCAACTGGCGGGGGTGCGTGGTGCCTGGCAGTTCCTGATGCGATCGCCCGTACCGCTTCTCCCCTATCAACCCGCCCCCAACG
>JAUWJC010000538.1 GCA_030607895.1 Pirellulales bacterium | reverse complement strand
CTCGACCCACCCTACGTCCTGATAGGTGCACGGCTGTCGGCCGGCCGCCCAGGCACAGCCCCGACGCAGCAGTGCGGCCGCGCCGGGCATCAGGATCGCTCTGCCATCATGACCCAACGGCGTATGGAACACGCGACCCTTGCCGTACTGAAACACGAAGGCTGCCGGCTCGTCCTTGCCGGTCCGCTTGGATCGGGCGGTGGCCAGAATCTCGATCGGCCGGTCGCCCGCAAAGCCGACGTATAACTCGTCGTCGGTCTGGAAGTCCTTCATTTGTCGAGTGATCGGGTGTTTGGTGTTGACGATCTTGACCGCAAACGGCCCGCGAGGATCGTGCCCGAATTTCGGACCCCAAACCCGGCCGACCAGATTACGGAACTCGGGCCAGTCGGGAAACGCCCCGGATACTCCGTGGATAACGACCAGGCCCTTGCCCTGCTTGACGAAGCTCGTCAGGTTCGCCTTTATCTGCTTTTCACGAGCCAGCGGTTTGAGGTTCCTGAAGTGCAGCAGCAGCACGTCGTAGTCGAACAGATCGCTTTCGGCGAGGAACTCGGGGTCCTCGACCACCCGCACCTCGAACCGCTTGTCTTCCGCGAGGACCCGGCTGATCGCCTCGGATCGCTCCTTCCAGTCGTGTGCCGCGGAGTCAACCCCGGTCACCGACAGAACACGGATCGGATCGACCTTTTCTTTTTCCTCAGCAGCCGCCGAGCTCAACACCGCGGCGGTCAGAGCTACCAGTACAGCCTGCATTTTCATTCTCCTGTTGTTGAGTATCAAGTCCCTGCGTCTTTGCCCCTTCGCGTCTTTGCGTGAGATCCTTCATTATTCGTGCAACACAACTAAACCGGATCGGGCAACTGGTACGGCGCACGCTGGGAACGCTCCAGGTACGAGTTGGCCTCGTCGTCGCCGGGGAATATTTCCTTTTCCGGGTCCCAGCGGAGCTTGCGGCCGAGCTGCCGGGCGATGTGGCCCAGTTGGCAGACGCTGAGCGTGCGGTGGCCGATTTCCTCGTTGGCAACACATTTCTCCCGCGACTTGATGCAGTCGATCCAGTTCTGCACGTGGTTGTCGCTCTTGTAAAGGCGGATATCCGTATCCTTGATCGGCTCCTTGGAGATCGCAATCGGTTTGGTGTTGAAACGGCCGCGATGCTCGATCAGTTTGCCCTGGTCGCCAACAAAGATCGCTCCGAAGCAAGACGCCTTGTCTTCCGGCTTTTCGTCCGACTTCCACGGAGGGCCCCCCGCCGGCGCGCAGGACTGCTCCAGCTTCAACACCACGCCGCTGGCGTAACGGTAAGTCACCTTGGCGTCGAACGACTTGCTTTCGGCCCAAACTTCAACCGGGCCGGTGTCGTCGGTGTCCAGTGCCCATTGCACCTTCTCCAAGGCGTGCGAGCCGGCATTGGCCATCCAGCCGGCGGAGTAACGGTACAAGTTATGCCAGCCGGGATTGTTGTAGGTCCGGTAGATCCGCATGTTGAACGGCACCGGCTCGGTCTGGCCGCACCACGTGTCCCAATCCAGCCCCTCGGGCACCGGCTCGGCCGGCAATTTGTAGTCGCTGTAAGGTCTGGAGCTGGCCCAGTTCTGGCAGATGACCGTGTGGACCTTGCCGATCCGCCCGTTGCGCACGTACTCGGCGGCCTGACGATTGCGAAAATGTGAGCGGTCCTGGGTGCCGGTCTGGAAAACCCGCTTGTACTTCCGCACGGCGTTGACAATCGCCCGCCCTTCGCGGATGGTCAGCGCCAGCGGCTTTTCGGCGTAGACGTCCTTGCCGGCCTGGCAGGCGTGGATGCACGGCAGCGCGCGGAAGTGCTCGGTGGTGGCCACCACCACCGCGTCCACGCTCTTGTCGTCCAGCAGTTTGCGGTAATCCTGGTAGATCCCGTACTTGCCGCCCTTCTTCTTGATCACCTCTCCTTCATAACGCTTCAGGTATTCATGGCACTTCTTGAGCCAGATATCACTGACGGCCACTATTTGGCACTCGCCGGGCAGGCTGGGTAGGTTTTTCAAGTCGTGGATCATCTGATGCGCCCGGCGTCCGGTGCCGATGTAAGCCAGCCCGATCCGGTCATTTGCCCCGGCCTTGCCCGGCGCAGCCAATACGCCCGACGGAATGACGTACGGCCCCGCCGCCGTGCCGGCCGCCATTGCCGCGGTCCGCTTCAAAAAACGACGTCGTGAAGTTTTCGTAGAACCGATCATTAGCGTGTCTCCTTTAAGTAGTAGTTGGCGTGTGTTGATGAAGGAAGTCGGCGGGGGGAACAGGAGCCGTGCCGCGTTGTGGCGGCGGAGTCCGACGTTGCGGTGCGCCAGGCCTCATAACTTGCTGGTGTCGATCGGCTGGTGGTCCTTGCGGTTGCCGAGGTACTTGTGGATCTGCAGGTCGATCGAGTAGCTCATCGAGCGGACCGACCCGTCGCAGAAGACGACATTCCAGCCGCCGGGGTGCGCACTTCCGAAGCCGTTGCCGCCGACGCCCGGCCGGTCCTGTACGGGCTGAAACCGGGACGAACTGACGTTGTCCTGGTCGGAACCGATGTAAATCCCTTCGTTGTCCCTCGAGTCCTGCCCGTCAAAGTACCGGTCGGGATTGAGGTACTTCTCGCCCACCATGTAGGTGTTGCTGGACCCGTCGCGGACCATCGCCATGGTGACTTCGCTCCGCTGGTAGCAAATGCCGTTGGGATATCCGGGGTACCAGCCGGAGAAGGGCGGGTTGGTGGAAATGGCCTCTTGCCAGCTTGCCGGGGCGTGGGCGCTGCCCGCCCCGATGAAGTTGCTCCCGGAAGAGGCCGCATAATCCGTCCGCCCGCAAACGTCGGGCCAATCTGTGTTAAGGTAGACCCAACTACCCCCGCCGCCAGTCATGGGGTAGGCAACGGCCCTGCGGCGGGTCGGGCAATTCATGATCGCGATGGGCGTCTCGACCATCTCTTTAGCGCGGGCAGGGATTTACATCGGTTCCGACCAGGACAACGTCAGTTCGTCCCGGTTTCAGCCCGTACAGGACCGGCCGGGCGTCGGCGGCAACGGCTTCG
>JAUWJC010000024.1 GCA_030607895.1 Pirellulales bacterium | reverse complement strand
CGTCCCTGAGCGCAGCGAAGGGCGTGGGAGCCGGAAAAACACGCCCTTCGCTGCGCTCAGGGACGTGCCACCCAGTTGCCGATTCGGTCAAGTTATTCTTTCACAACGACTAACCAAAAGGAACAATCGAGATGTTCACAAAACTAACGGCGGCTTTTCTGGCGGTGTGCATGGCGACGTTCGCCCGGGCTGACGACATTAAACTGGAAAACGAATTCGCAACCTGGCTCATCAGCCCGACGGGCTACAACCTGAGCCTCGTCGACAAACAGGCGGGCAAAGAGCGGTGCGCGTTGCCGGGCAAGCGGAACCTCTGCACGCTGCGGAAGAACGGCGCCGCTCACGTGCCGTCCGCATGTACGTTTGCCGACGGCAAAATGACCCTCAAGTTCGAGAAGGCAGCCACAACGGTCGTGCTGAAGGCTATCTGCAAGAAGCATTATTTCGTCTTCGAGATCGAGTCGATTAGCAGCCCTGGTGTCGACAGCATTGTGCTTGGCAACCTGGCCGTCACGTCGGGCAAGTACGTAAGCGGGATGTCTTGCGTGGCGGCCGACGATGAGTTCGCCGTGGCGATCCGGCCGGCGAATCTCCAGATGCTGGCAAGCGTGGGCGGCCGCCCGGTCACCTTGTCGGCAGTATGTTCTTCCAAGCACGGGCTGATCGGCGCCAAGATGGCCGTCGCGGCCTGTCCGGCCGGTCAGGTTCGCACGGTGCTCAAGGAAATTGTCAAAAGCGAAGGCCTGCCCTATTCGCTGTTGGGCGGCCCGTTTGCACTCGATGCACAAGAGAACCGCGGCTCCTATACCTTCGCATCCGTGTCGGAAAAAAACGTCGACGACTGGATCGCAATGGCCAAGCGAGCGGGCATTACCACAATACATCTCAACGGCTGGGCCCGGTCGCTGGGGCACTACGAGCCGCGTAAAAACCTTTTTCCCCGCGGGCTGGAAAGCCTCAAGGCCGTGGTCGACAAAATCCACGCGGCCGGTCTGAAGGCTGGAATGCACACCCTGACCGGCTGCATTTCGCCGCACGACCCCTGGGTCACGCCCGTGCCCGACCGGCGGCTGGCCGTCGACGCCTCGTTCACCCTGGCGGCCCCGATCGACGAGAAACAGCAGACGGTGCTCACCGTCGAGCAACCGGACGAGTTCGACACGGTTTGGGCCTATGCGAGTCGGGGGAACGTGGTCCGCGTTGACGACGAGTTGATCCAGTTCAGCGGCCTTTCGCGCGAGCCGCCGTACGGTTTCACCAAATGCAAGCGTGGCGCGTTCGGCACCAGGCCCAGTTCGCACAAGAAAGGGGCGACCGTGGATCACCTGTTCAGGCACTACGATTTTCATCCGGACGAAAACTCCACGCTGGTCGACGAGGTGGCCGACGCCATTGCCAACGTCTACAATACGTGTGGCTTCGATCAGATTTACATGGACGGCGCCGAAGGGATGCCGGGCGGCTGGCATGGGGTGGCCAAGATGAGCAAGGCCATCTTCACCCGGCTCAAGCGGCCGGCACTGGTCGAAGCCAGCAATTGGGGACAGCCCTCCTGGGTGTTCCACTCGCGGATCGGGGCCTGGGACTATCCGAACTGGGCACTCAAGCGGTTCGTCGATCTGCACTGCCGGGCAACCGAGCAGTATCGCAAGACTACGCTGATGCCGGCCCAGTTGGGTTGGTGGGCCATCTTCGGGCCCAACGCAAACCGCGACGCCGAACTGCCCGACGAGGTCGAGTATCTCTGCTCGAAGGCGTTGGCAATCGACGCACCCATGTCGTTCCAGGCACTTGCACCCAGCAAGAACCCGCCCAACGGCCGGCAGGACGAATACCTGACGATGATCGGCCGATACGAGCGGCTCCGGCTGGCCGGCTACTTTTCCAAGGAGCTTCGCGCGGCGCTGCGCAAGGAGAAAGACGAGTTTCGGCTAGTCCGCGCCGCCGACGGCGTTTGGCAGTTCATCCCAACCGACTATATGACGCACAAGATAACGGCGCTCGACAACGGCACCAACGCCTGGACGGTGGAGAACCGCTTTGCCACCCAGCCGGTGAAGCTGCGCATCCAGGCCCTCTACTCGGTCGAGCCGTACGAGAGCACCGAGTCGGTCGTTCTGGCCGACTTCACCAAGCCCGACCAGTTCAACACCAAGAGTGCCGCGCCGGGAGTGTCCGGAAAGCTGGATAACTCGACCGATCAGGCCAAGGTCGGCTCGCTCAGCGGACGGTACTCGGCCACCAGCAAGGCCGCCTCGCGACACGGCGCTTGGGCCAAGGCGGCCAAATTGTTCGAGCCTGACGTGGATATGAGTAAGCAGGGCGCCATTGGGGTCTGGATTCACGGCGACGGCAAAGGCGAATTGCTTAACCTGCAACTGAAATGTCCACGCCAGTACTGGCACGCCACCGGCGAGCATTACGTGAAGATCGACTTCACCGGCTGGCGATACTTCGAGTTGCTGCTACGCGAACGCGATGCCGAGCAATTCGGCGACTACAAATGGCCCTATGGGGGTCATTATGCAGTCTACCGCTCGCCCGTCATCCGAGGGCACATAAGCGAGTTGAACCTCTTCTTCAACAACCTGCCGCCGGGCGGCAGCGTGACCTGCTTGCTCAGCCCGATCAAGGCACTGCGGACCGTCAAGATCAAGTTGGAGAACCCGAGCGTAGAGATCGCCGGCCGCCGCATTGTCTTTCCGGTCGTGCTGGAAAGCGGGGCCTATCTGGAATTCGCCTCGATGTCCGACTGCAAGCTCTACGATGCCCGCGGAGCGCTGGTCAAAGACGTGCAGCCTCAGGGCGACGTTCCCGTGCTGACCGCCGGCAGCAGCCAGGTGAAGTTCACCTGCAAGGGCCCCGACGGTTTGCGCGGCCGGGCGAAAGTCACCGTGATCGGTTCCGGCCCGCCCTTGCGCGGCTGTGCGCCAAAAGATCAGGTCCGCTGGGAATTGCTCAAAACGCTTGGAAACCCCGACATCCAATGAGCGACAAACCCTGGTACCACGAGGGACTCCGCTTCAAATGCACCGGTTGCGGCGCTTGCTGCACCGGGGACCCGGGCTACGTTTGGGTCAACAAGGCGGAGATCGAGTTGCTGGCCAAAACCGTTGATATGTCCGCCGCGGATTTCAAGAAGACGTTCACCCGCAAGGTGGGCATCCGCAGAAGCCTGATCGAACTGGCCAATGGCGACTGCGTACTGTTCGACAGAATTACACGCCACTGCAAGGTCTACAAGGCTCGTCCTCGCCAGTGTCGGACCTGGCCGTTTTGGCGTTCGAATCTCCGCAGCCTCAAGACGTGGGAGGAGACGTGCCGGGAGTGTTCGGGCGCCGGCCGCGGACCGCTGGTGTCGGCCGATCAGATCGAGGCCCAGCAGGGAATTACCACGGTGTGAGAGAGTTGAGAGTTGAAAGTTGAGGGTTGAGAGTTGAGGGTTGCGAAGCCGCAAGCGGCCGCCTTCCGCCTTATTTCTTCATCCTTGGATCGAGCGCATCGCGCAGGCCGTCGCCGAGGAAGTTCAGGGCCAGAAGCGGCAGCCCCAGCGCAAGGCCGGGAAACAGAACGAGCCACCAGTATATCCGCACCGGTGTGATTACCCTCATGCCTTCGTTGGCCAGCAGTCCCCAGGAGACATCGGGCGGTTCGACACCCAGGCCCAAGAACGACAAGAACGCTTCGAACAGCATCACCCGGGGAATGGTCAGCGTGAGATACACGATCACCACGCTCAGCAGGTTGGGCACCAGATGCACGAAGATGATCCGCATTCGACCGGCCCCCAGGGCGCGTGCCGCCTCGACAAACTGCTCGTTCTTCAGCGAGATCACCTGCCCGCGTACCACCCGGGCCATCGTCAACCAGTAGATCGCACCCACCACGATGAAGAAGATCATGATTCGGTCGATCCCGTACTGGTTTTCCAAAGTGTCTTTAATCCGTTCGTCGCCGAGGATGGTAATCACGAATATGACGACGAAGATGAAGGGGATCGAGTAGAGCACGTCGACCAGTCGCATCATCAGGTTGTCGATCCGGCCGCCGAGATACCCTGAGACGGCACCGTACGAGACGCCGATCACCAGCGAGACAAGCGTGGCGACCAATCCCACGGCCAGCGAGATTCGCCCGCCCCAGCACAGGCGTGAAAGCACGTCGCGGCCCAGCTTGTCGGTCCCCGAGAGCGGTCCGATCGACCGGTCGCCGAACATGGCCAGGCGCAGCCGCAGTAATTGCCGACTCAGCGGTCCCAGTTGGCCGAATCCCTCGTCAAGCGGATCGCGCGGACCGTCAAGCGAGTTGTCGTCGGCCCAACGGGTGAGCAGGGGCGTCTGCCGCATCAGGGGCCGGCACTCCGGAGCGGCAAACTGGCGAGACGTATCGACGTATCGGGGCGGCTCGAGCGGCAGAAGCGGCGCGAGCACCACTGTCACCGCCAGGCCAACCAGGAACCAGAGCGAGCACATGGCCACCCGATTTCGGCGCAACCGCCGCCAAGCGTCACGCCACGGCGAAACGCTCTTTTTCGGTCTCATCATTCCAACTTCACTCGCGGATCGAGATACGCGTAGGAGATGTCGACCAGCAGGTTCATCGTGTACAGAAGGGTTGTGTAAAGCAGCACCAAGCCCATGGCCAGTGTGTAGTCGCGCTGCGTGGCCGCCTGGATGAAGTGCATACCCAGCCCCGGGATGGCAAATATCTGCTCCACCACCAGCGACCCGGTCAGAATGCCGGCAATGGCCGGGCCCAGGAACGAAACCACCGGCAGCATGGCAGCCTTGAGTGCGTGGCGTAGGATGACGGTCCGAGTGGGCAGCCCCTTGGCGTACGCGGGGCGGATGTAGTCCTGGCCCAGCACGTCCAACATGCCGGTCCGCGTGAGCCGGGCCACGTAGGCGGCATACGGGGCACCGAGGCAGAAGCCGGGCAGAATCAACTGACGCAACGTCCCCCAGCCGGCCGCCGGAAACAACGGCCACACAAACACAAACAAAATTATCATGATGCCGGCAATCACAAAGTTCGGAAGCGCAATGCCCACCGTGGCCACGCCCATCAGCGAAACGTCCAGCACCGTCCCACGCCGAACGGCCGACACAATGCCCGCCGTGACGCCAAGCGACATCGCAAAAACCAGCGCCACAACCCCCAGCGAAGCCGAGATGGGAAACCCCTGCCGAACAATTTCGTTGACCGAGAAGTCGGCCAGCCGGAGGCTATGACCAAGATCGCCGTGCAGCGTGTTGTTCAGCTCGCGGCCGTATTGCATCCAGAGCGGCTCGTCCAGATGGTACCGCTGGAGCAGGTTGGCCGCGATCTGGGGTTCCAGGCGGCGCTCCCTGTCGAACGGTCCGCCCGGCACCGCACGCATCAGGAAGAAACTGACGGTGAACACGGCCCAAAGCGTAATCGCCATCCAGAGCAGCCGTTTCAGGATGAATCCGGTCACGGGGGACTATTCCATAAGGTGTTCTTGCCGTGGCCTCGCGGCGACGGTAGTGTTCCGGCGTGGCCGCCGGGGCTAAACGATTTGGCTGCGAAGCCGCAAGCGGCCCGATCTGACTTCTGCCTTCCGCCTTCATCCTTCCGCTTACGGTCGATGCGAAGCGCTTTCAGCGGGTGGACGTCCTGGATGTTCGGGTAGAAGCCTTTTACATACGGCCGGACCATCGACGTGGTGACGTAGAAATAGATCGGGATGATGGGCATCTGGTCCATCAGTATCTGCTCGGCGCGGTGGAAATACTCCATCCGCTTCGTGGTGTCCGGCTCCTGCTGGGCCTGCTCGACGAGCCGGTCATACCGTGAATCGCCCCAGCCGGTCTGGTTGTTTGCCCCGCCGGTGACGAACATATCCAAGAAGGTGTTCGGGTCGATGTAGTCGCCGATCCATGCCGCCCGGGCGATTTGGTAGTGCAACTGCCGCCGGCTGCTCAGATAGGCGGTCCATTCCTGGTTGCGAAGCCGCACGTTGATACCCAACGCCCGCTTCCACTGCGATTGAATCAACTCGGCCACCGCCTGATGCGCCTCGGAGGTGTTGTAGAGGATTTCGATCTTGGGCAGTCCGCGCCCGCCCGGATATCCGGCCTCGGCCAACAGCCGCCGGGCTGCCTCGACGTTATAGGCGCCGCATTTGGCAGGCGTGTAGTCGATGTAGTTGGAAATCTCGGCCGGCACCAGGCTCCGCGCGGGAATTTGCCCGGCCCGGGTAATCCGCTCGACGATCTCCCGCTTGTCTATTGCAAGCCCCAGCGCCCGACGCACGCGCACGTCGCCCAACGGCGGCTTGGCCGTGTTGAGCAAATAATAGTACGTCCCCAGAAAGGGCGCCGGTTTGAAGTCGCCCTGCTTTCGGGCGAGCAGGTCGGGTACGATTTCCGTGGGAACCGTGGTAATCCAATCGGCCTGCCCCGTCATGTACATGTTCAACATGGTCGCATACGAAGTCACCGCCAGCGCGTCGATCACCTTTAGATGCACGTTGTCGCGGTCCCAATAGGTTGGGCTTTTCACCAGCCGGATGCGATCCCGAATCCGCCGGAACTTCAGCCGGTACGGCCCGTTGGTCACAATCACCGCCGGCTTCGTCCAGGCCGGATATCCGTGTGTCTGGACGCAGCGGCGGTTGACCGGGAACATGGGATAGAAGCCCATCAGGTTGACGAAATACGGCACCGGATGCTTCAGACGAATCTCAAGCGTCCGGCCGTCGATTGCCCGGATGCCCACCGAGCGGAAATCGTATAGCAACCAGCGGTAGTCTTCGGTCTCCTTGGCAGTGGCCCCTTTCTGAAACCGTCGCTGCCGGCCGTCGATTTCAACCACGTGGATTTTCTCCCGCGCCGAAAAAGGGACCAGGTTTAATTTGCCGGAACGGCCCGGAGGGTGCTTCGCACAAATTAAACCTGGTCCCTTTTTCGGCTGGAGCGCAACGAGTGTTCCTCGCACGATAATGCCGGAGGCGAAGGGCAGAGCGTTGGGCAGCTTCTCCAGTAGCTCGATCTCAACCGGGGCACCCGGCTCGACTCGGCCGGTCGTGTACCGTTCGGCCCCCACCACGTACCACATCTCGTAGGCGTACTCGGCCGCCGTGGCCGGATGAAGGAAACGCCGAAACGCCCAGGCGAAATCCTCGGCCGTCACCCGGCTGCCGTCCGCCCAGAGTGCGTCGTGGCGAAGATGGAACGTGTAGGTGAGTTTGTCTTCCGAGACATCCCAAGATCGGGCAACGCCCGGCACCGGCCGGAGCGTCTTGGGGTCCCACGCCCAGAGCCCTTCGAACAACGCCCGGATTATTCGTCCCTCGGGAGCGCCGGTGACAATGGCCGGATCGACAGTCTTGATTTCATCGCCGTTTGTGAAGGTAAACTCGGCCGGCGGCAGGCGTCCGAACCAGACCGCCCAAACCATGGTTGCCAGGCAGATCGTTGCGAAGAAATAGGCAGCAATTGCACGCACGGCAGCGAAGTCTCCCCGGTTGGGTGATACGCACTTACACCTAGCGGATTATGCGTAGTCGGAATAATGGTAACCTGCGAAGCGGTGGAAGAGAATACCGGTTGGTTCTGGGGGTTTATCGCTGAAACACGCTTCCCAAGCCTGCGAAAAGAGGATAGAATTGTCATGCTGCGAATTGCGAGGCGTGTAGCCAACTTTTCAAGCAGCGTCGATTACCGTGTTCTACGGTGATGATGGATCGACTTCCGCAGGTTATTTCGCGCATCTAGTCCAGACGGTAGGACTACATAAGGATACAGGTACCGTAGCGTTTATCGCTACAAAGGGGCCAGGAACGCAACCCGGCGGACGGGCCGCCGGGAGCAGATCCTGGCCCCGGCTTTTCTGCCCTCAAACTCATCTTCGACACCTTGGGTAAACATTCGTCGAACCCGTCTGACGCCACCTCGTTCCCAAGCTCTGCTTGGGAACGCAAGGCTCGGAAAGTCCGCTTCCTTCAGTCGCAACCAACCATGTTGCAAGCATTTATGACTGATCCAGGAGGCAGAGCCTCCGTGCCGTGCGGGACGAACCAGCGCTGCGTCACGAGGTTGTTGACGGGTTCGACGAATGTTTACATTTGGCGCGAGTCCTTTTTGACTTCTGAAGAGTCGAGTTCTACAGGAGTGCTACATTTTTTCGTTCGACCCGTTCGCGTTGGTAGTTGGAGCAACGACTGCAGGGCTGATGCACATCGAACCGTGATATCGTTGTCAATTCTCGATTCAGAAGTCCAATTCTCCCAGTCGGGTTTCCAGTTCGCGGCGGATTTGGTCGGCACAGTGTTGGTAGCGCTCCAATGGTGCCCCAATCGGATCGGCAATATCGGAGCCGTTCGCCGAGAGCAACCGGGTCCGCTCGGCCGCATCGGGCCATTGGGTCACAATCGCCTGCCGGTGCGAGTCGGTCATGCCGTAGATCACGTCGGCGTGACGGACCAGCGAGTGGGTAAGCGGTTGTGTCTGATGGCCGCTCAGGTCCAACCCGGCATCGGCCATCACCCGGACAGCTTGCAGGTTGGCGCGGCCTCCCATCATGGCGGCGATGCCCGCCGACATGACAATCGCTCCCCGATCACCCAACTCATCCAACCGGCAACCGACTTGCTCGGCCAACATTGACCGGCAGAGTAATTCGGCTATTGGGCTGCGACACGTATTGCCCGTGCAGACAAATAATACCAATAACCGGGCCAATCGTTTCAGGGTTTTCTCGGGCACCACGCCGATGCGAAGCATCTCGATCCGCTTGCCCTCGACCCGAACCACCGACGACGGCTCCCCATAACGGCTCGGTCCGTCGTCCAGCACCAGGTCGACGTCGTCACCCAGGCTTTCGACGACCTGCCCGGCGGTACGGGCGTCGGGCTGTTCGTGCCGGTTGGCGCTTGAGAACACCAGCGGTCCGGCCATCATTTGCAGCACTTCCAGGACGATGTTATGCCCGGGCACTCGCAATCCAACGGTCCCCCCGCACGAGACAGCCTCTTGCACGCTCTCGGGCAACTGTTTGACGAGACTTTTTGGATGGGAGTTATCGACGACCAGCGTGACTGGGCCGGGCCAACATCGCCGAGCCAGGCCTTGGGCAAGGGGGCTCATGTTGGGTGCGTAGTCGCGGGCGTCGTTGGCGCCGCGGATAGCCAAGGCCAGCGGATGCCCGGCCTTGCGGCCCTTCACTTCGATCAGCCGCTCGACTGCCTGCTCATCCAACGCCCGGGCTGCCAGGCCGTAGACCGTCTCGGTGGGGAATACCACCAGCTTCCCCTCGACCAATGCCCGAACTGCCCGATGTACAACATCACACGGGTCCTTCGAATTGCGAACGTCAATTACTTCAGCAGCCATGGATGCACGCCCAACCGTTCCTGCAACCACCAGGCGTTCGTGGGCCAAACCCCGTAAACGGTTACCATTTGTCTCTAATCGACGTAATATGTTACTATACTGGTTGTTACGTCCACCCGTCAAGAGCCGCATGTTCTCCCAGGTGCGATACCGAGAGAGCCGGTATCGGGCGGCTGGAGATGGTCTGAGACCGCCAGGGAAGGTGCTACGCGCTCGATACCAACAACCATAGGCTGCAATGCGTGGAAATGCCGCGAGTCGTAGGCTGGGTCGGTTGATACAGCCTCCGAACCGCTCAAGCGAACCGTTCAAACCCTCTGGCGCAAACCAAGCTTAGTGACCACGTTCGCTCTGACCGGAAACTTCCCTGACTCTAGGCCCCTCGCCAGATATGTGGTTGACATCCTGACTGCCACTCGCCATGATGATACCCACGTATCTGGCAACTCCTTCCACTCCCTGCGGTGGAAACGGAGCTAATGATTGCGTGCGTTCTGACCACAGAATCACCCCAGGAGAGCGCCATGGATTTCGAACCTCTTCTTGTATCGGTTCCAAACGACGCTTTCAACGGGCAGGCATGAGATGGAGCAACGGCTTCTCAATCTGCGTGTCCGTCCGCCAAGACTTGCCGTCCTGATCGGCAACGACTCCGCTTCAGGGGAATTCATTCGTGTCGTGCGCTTCCTCAGTCAGTTGTGGGGTGGTCGGTACAGCCCCATCCTTCCGGTCGATACTGGGAATCCCGATCCCCTAACCAAATTCCGCCTCGGGAACCTGCGGCCTGACTTCGTGTACGGAGTGGGCATCAACGATGAACGTTGGGCCCCTGTCATCCACGAAGCGTGTCAGCCACGGCAGTACAAACCGCTGGTACTTTCGGTTGCTGAAGATGTCCAGAAAGCCCTATTCGAGGAGTTCATTCGTGTTGACAGGGCCGTGATTGCGATGTTCGAGGCAAGGAAACCCCCGTCACGGTTCAATCGTCCGCTCAAGGTGATCTCGACAAACTCTTCGTCGCAATGGGCCCCCTTTTGTGCTGTAATGTTTGGGGTCCATCACCCGGATCTTGCTAAGGAGTATCAAGACGAACATGTCTCCTTCACTTCCGACGACGCAGCCGAATTCGTCGATCTCTGCAAGGACTTCGTCGAAAACTGGAAGCTGTGCTGGCTTGATGCAACAGGGTTCGGGCTCAATCCCCATCACATGATGAGTGCTCCAGTTGAGCCAACGATCGTGCTCGTCAGAGATGTGATTCGCGATCTCGCACAGTTCTGGAATCTGAGGCTGGCCAGCGATACAGATCACGCAACGTGGATCATCCCGGTTCCATTCGACCGAGCGGGCGATGCAGCGGTTCTTGGTAGACTCAAGGAATGGCTGGTTGCCTTCCTCGCCTACGGTGCGAAGCCAGATTACTGCGTCGTTACCTCAGAGTCCGTAAGCGAGGAGGAATGCATTGCCTTTGCCACGGAACTCCACAAAGCCCTTCAAGGAACCTCTATTACGAACGTGGATTACGAACCGCCCAAGAACCGTCTCCCACGGGTTTTACCGTTCGAGTACACAACAACCTGGCCCGCACAACTCGAAAGCCGACAACTGACATTCCCGCCGCCCTCTCCTAGGATGTTCCGGGTGAGGGAAAAACGCGAGAGTTGGTTCGTCGACATTCTCGACGACAGAAGCACGAGGCGAGCCGTTAAGGACATCCAGTTGCCGGCATCCACGATTGTCCCAGAACTTCTTAACGGGCCATGTCCTCCCAGCTTCGAGCAATCAGTTATCCCTCGCTTCGGAGACGGAATCGACTCCATCAACGTTAGATGCAACTCCAGCGAGGAGGTCATCAGCTTTCACGTTCCGTCACCCGAGGAGGTGCTCGAAGAACTTCTTCGTGAGCACGGATACGAGATTATTCATGATGAGAAGCGAAGCAGCTACCTTCCGACGATCAAGCGTTTCGGGGGCCTGCATCAAGCCGCGACGGACTTCTCCGGCGAAGCAGGTCTGATTCTTGAAGTTCTGCGACAGGGAACTCTGAGGCCGGACCAAATCAAAGGAAAATGCAATCTCGGCAATAGCCACCTGTCCGATAGTCACTCCTTAGAGAGCATCACTGGGGTGTTGGCTCGCGTGTCCGAACGCACCGAGCGTATCGGAAAGAAACGCTTCGAGGACTTCGTCCGTCGTCACAGCCCAGAGGAGGCGACATTGGAGGCATTGCTGGAGTACTGGGCCGACAAGTCGATTGTGACGCGGCGTTGGGAGATTGGGCCGTGCGCGCACTGCAAACAAAAGGCCTTTGTCGAGAGGCTCAACATCCAAAGGCCGATCCTGTGTCCCAACTGTGGTCACCGGATATCGCTACGGGGACGTGCTCGGATTGGGTACTCGTTGTCTTGGCCTGTTGCCCATTCTCTTGACGAAGGAATCGTCCCAGTCGTGCGGGCTGGCCGGTTCCTCCGCAACATGACCAGACGAGGGTTTTTCTGGCTTCCTGGAGTGAAATATCGCAAAGATGACGTCGAAGGAGATGTCGACTTTATCGCATGCTGCGACGGCTACCTGATCTTCGGAGAGTGCAAGACTCTCTCCAATACTCCAAAGGATGCAGATACTTGGACCGAAGTAACTGACCAGTTCCTCAAGCTGGCTTTCGCGGCAAAGGAGTGCAGGGCCAATCTCGTCGTTCTCGCAACTCAAGTGGAGGAGTTCCCGGATCATGTCAGGCAACGGATCAAGACGAAACTCGACCACGAAATGCCATTTCTGCTGCTGACCAACGGCGATCTGGGGGAGGGATACCGTACGGTGCAGAACGGAGACTCTCCAAAGCGGCTTGACTTGGGCGATCTGCTACCGGAGCAGTTTCCAGAACAATTGGTCCAGAGAACAGGTGCCACAAGACAGATTAGTTTCGGTTCGTGGAGCTATACGAAGCGGAGGTGAATGATTAACCGGGTTAGTGGCACTGCGGTCAGATCGCCGTATGTCGGTGGATGTCTTCCGCCGCCTCGGCCTATTCCTGGTCCGACTGGCTAAACCCAACCTGGCTCCGGACCTCGCCCCAGAAGCACCCGTCCGCGCGTTCTTCTGACGCTCAGGGGAATTCCCAAAAGTGGCCAATTCCTGTAGGCTGGCGGTGCCCGAGCGTTGAGGCGACGGGCAGCGATGCTCAGTTGTTGGGGCACTCACGGTCGCGGCGAAGGCTAATTGCACAATCCCTCGGCCCTGGTCCGCGACAGCCGCGGAAGAACGTACTCGCTCGATACCGACAACCACAAGCTGCAATGCGTGGAAATGCCGTGAGGAAGGACAAGGCGCACTTCCATCCACTAACGCGGTCTGTGGCCGCAATTGGAATTCCGGGCCGACACGGCCCGGCTCGACTGACCACTGACCATGCTCAGCTACCACATCAGCTTCGAATCGCCCTGGTATTTGACGCTTCTGGCGTTGGTGCCCTTGCTGTGGTGGTGGAGCTTTCGGAGTCTGGCCGCATTGGGAAGGGGTCGGCGGCTGACGGCCATTTTGCTTCGCAGCGTGGTGCTGGTGCTGCTGATCCTGGCGATGGCCGAAGTGCGGATGGTCCGCCTTAGCGATCGGCTTACGGTGATCTACCTGCTCGATCAGTCGCTGAGCATTCCGGCCCAGCGGCGCCGGGCGATGATCGAGTACGTCAACGGGGCCATCCGCAAGCACCGCAAGAACAAGGACCGGGTGGGGGTGATCGTGTTCGGTCGCGACGCGGCAATCGAGATTCCGCCCTTCGACGACGACGTGCAAATGGCGCCGATGATCGAGAGCCTTCTCGACCCCGGCTACACCAACCTGGCCGGCGCGATGAAGCTGGCCCAAGCCTCGTTTCCCGAGGATGCCGCCAAGCGGATCGTCATCCTGAGCGACGGGAACGAGAACCTGGGCGACGCCGCCGAGCAGGGCCGGGGGCTTTCGGCAAGCGGAGTGGGTGTCGACGTGATGCCGATCCGATACAGCGACCGGGCCGAGGTGATTGTCGAGCGGCTGGTCATGCCCGCCGATGTCCGACGCGGACAACCATTCGACCTGAAGGCCGTGCTCACCAACACCACGCAGCCGACGGCCGAGCGAACGGGCACGGTCAAGGGCCGATGGGTCCTCTCGCAACTGGTTGGCGACCGGTCGGTGGTGCTTGGCGAGGAGCAGGTGTCGCTTCCGCCGGGCAAGAAAGTCTTCTCCATCCGGCAGCAGATCGACAACCCCGATTTCTACACATACGAAGCCCGATTCATCCCCGATCGGCCCGAAGACGACGCCATGCCGCAGAATAACCGGGCGACTGCCTTCACCCATATCCGCGGCCGGGGCCGGGTGCTGGTAATCGAGGATTACGAAAACCGGGGCCAGTTCGACCAGTTTGTCCGGGCGCTCGGTCGACAAAACCTGGAAGTGACCGTGCAGCCGAGCAATCAACTCTTCGCCAGCCTGGCCGAGTTACAGCCTTTCGACACGGTTGTGCTGGCCGACGTGCCACGGTCGACTAACCAACAGGTGAGCTTCACCGACTCGCAGATCGAGATGCTGGTTCGCAATACGCAGCAGATGGGCGCCGGGTTGGTAATGCTGGGCGGGCCGAACAGTTTTGGGGCCGGCGGATGGACAAACACCGAACTGGAAAAGGCCATGCCCGTCGATTTCCAAATCAAAAGCGCCAAGGTCGTGCCGACAGGCGCCCTGATGCTGGTGATCGACGCTTCAAGCTCGATGACGGGGCAAAAGATCGAGATGAGCAAGGCGGCCGCCATTGCCGCGGTCCGCGTATTGGGCCCGCGGGACTACGTGGGCGTGGTGGCGTTCAATTCAACCGCCCGCTGGGTGGTACGCATCAGACCCGCACGCTCACCCGGAGCAATTGCCCGACGGATCGCCAGGCTAAGTGCCAGCGGTGGCACGAATCTCCATCCCGGCCTGATGCAGGGCTACACGGCCCTATCGCGGGTCGAGGCGGCGGTCAAGCACATGATTGTGCTAACCGACGGTCAGACACACGGCAGCGACTACCCTGCCCTGGCGAGACAAATCCGCGGAAAAAACATCACGATCTCCTCGGTCGCCGTCGGCACCGACGCCGCCGTGCCGCTGTTGGAGGCAATTGCCGCCGGCGGTGGGGGCAAGTTCTATCGGGTGACGAATCCCCGGGCCCTGCCACGCATCTTCATGAAGGAAGCCCGCCGAGTGGCCCGGCCGCTGGTCTACGAAAGCAAGGTCGGTATCCGCCCGCAAGTGAAGTATCCGCACGAGATGATCGGCCGTATCGACTCCTTCCCACCCATCAACGGCTTTGTGCTGACCAGCCGAAAGGACAACCCCCTGGTTGAAGTGGCACTCGTATCGCCAAAGCCGGTCGGCGAGCGCAACTGCACCATCCTGGCCGGATGGACCTACGGGCTGGGTAAGACGGTGGCCTTCACCAGCGACACCGGCGCCCGCTGGACCACCCAGTGGACAAATTGGAAGAACTACGACAAGCTGTTCGGGCAGATCGTCCGCTGGTCGATGCGGCCGGTTGACCGGTCGGGCAAGTTCGCCGTGGCAACCGACGTCGAGGGCGGGCGCGTCCGCGTGGTGGTAACGGCACTGGACAAGGACGACGAGTTCCTCAACTTCCTCAACATAACAGCCACCGCGGTTGGTCCCGACTTGAAGCCGGTCGACTTGAGGATGAGTCAAACCGCACCGGGGCGCTATGTGGGAGATTTTCCAGCCGACAATTCGGGAAGTTACTTCATTTTGATAAGTCCCGGGGCGGGCCAGGCGCCTATCCGAACCGGCGTAAGCGTGCCGTACAGCGATGAGTTCCGCGATCGGGAGGCCAACGAAGCGTTGTTGTCGGAACTGGCCCGCATGATACCCAAGGGCGGCTCGGCCGGTCTGGTAATCGAAGCGCCCGAGGGTTCGCAAACGATCGAGCCCCTGCTGGCGGTGAACACCTTCCGGCACGACCTGCCAAAGGCCACCAGCAGTCAGGACGTCTGGTACTACCTGGTGCTTGTTGCCGGCTGCCTGTTCTTCTTCGACGTTTTCGTCCGCCGCGTACAGGTGGGTTTTGCCTGGGTTCCCGCTCTGGTCGGCCGGGTGCGCGGCCGCCGGAAGCAACCTGCCCAGACCGAGACCATCGAGCGACTGCAAAGCCGCAAAGCCGAAGTGACCGATCAACTCGACCAACTCCGCGCCGGTGCCCGGTTCGAGACCCCGTCGGAGACAACCACCGACGTGGAAATCCCAACCGGCCGGCCGGCCGCCAAACCGGCGATCACCCCCGAAGAAAAACCGGAAGAAGACAGTTATACTGAACGCCTGCTACGAGCCAAGAAGCAAGTGTGGAAGAATCGAAAGTCGTAGGCTGGGTCGAGCGCAGCGAGGCCCACCTTTCGCACTCAACAACTCAACTCAAACTGTAAGCGGTTAGTGGAAAATGGGGACTGGCACTGGGGTGTTGAAAACTCGGTGCAGATATCGGCCGGAAGTGCGGGAAAAACCGTAGCCGCGAGGTGCCTGTCCCCTTTTTCCACGG
>JAUWJC010000082.1 GCA_030607895.1 Pirellulales bacterium | reverse complement strand
GGCTTAAGCCATTACGGCGAGAAGGCCCGTAAACGGGCCTCGGCAGTTGCCTTGAAGTTCCGAGAATTCTGGGCTACTCGCACCTTTCCAACCCGGCATAAATGCCGGGCCTATTACCGCCTTCGGCGGGCCGGGCCGTAAACGGCCCTTGGCAATTTCGTCTTGACATGAGTCGGTAGCGACGGCACGCAAACCGGCTGCCGCACCCCGTCACGCGGCTGGCCAATTCCGGGACTTGACAACCGGGCGGTGGTTTGGTACATTTGTTCATCATGCCGTGTTGTGCCGTGACGCGGCGTGCCGTCCTTTGCGTGATATCTTTTGTTGGATTTTGGGGCGGCCAAAACGGCCAACAATTCGGGCGATTGTAACTCGTTGTGGCCTGGAAAGTTACGGCGGCGAATGAATCGAGAAAAGTCCTCTTGACAAGAGTTTCGACAAGGTAGGATCGCCATGACCCGACGCTGTAAGTTGACGGTGGATAACAACTTGCAACCGCACATGACGGTCGGGGGGAATTATTGGGCGGCTGAAGCATGCGTCCATAATGTCCAACAATTCGTAAAACCCCGGGAAAACGGCACTTGCCGGCGGATGTACATGGAGAATTCCCGGCCGTCACGGATTTTCGGCAGCACAATTGGTCACGGGTAATCCCCAACGGCTCATCCGGCACGAAAGCGTTCAGACTGCAATGAGATATACGTCGACCTGGACGCCGACGCCGGGGCCGTCGAACATTATCTCACCCGTTTCGCCCGCCTCGATCGAGCGGATTCCCAAGACGGGCGACCTGATCCTGGTGTGGAACAACCACCAGGGGATCGACGACGCCCGCCGCGGCAAGCGAACGCCGTTCAGCGTAGCCATTTCCCGCGATGAAGGAAAGACCTGGGAGAAGATCAGAACCTTGGAGGACGACCCGAAGATGTCGCGGTGGTTTCACGCACCCTACTAATCTTACGCTGTCATAATAGTCACAAACTACTTCTTCTCCGGTGTCGGCCAGAGCGAGTTGATCGTCTCGACGGTTTCCTCCACAAGCACTTGCCCGCCTTTGGGACCCACACGGCTGCTCTCGACGACCGCGCTGTATCCGCCCCCCTTGACGGCCTTCTCGGTAGGCAGGTATCCGTTCGCCGCCCCGGCCAGTTGGATAACGAACGTCTGCACGGCCTTGCTTCGGGCCTTGATGCGGATGCCGTAGTCGGTGAACAGCTCGAAGGGGTTCGTGCAAATGGCCACGTCGCCCAGCCGGATGACGTGCAACTCCATGTCGTAGTCCGGCTTGTCCTTCTGGTTGGCGTAGCGATCGATGGTCTTCTGATACCATAGCTGCTTCCGCCGGTAGCGCTGGTTTTTCGAGAGTGCTTCAACCTGAGCCTTCGCCGCCGCACGCTCCTTGTCGGTGACCATTCGCACGGGAAGCTTGATGTCTTCCACCTTGTGTACCAGCGGCACGTCGGTGCGGATGTCGTTCTTGGCCACTTCAAACGCCTCGTCCACCGCCCGGGCAATACGCCGGGCGAGTTCCTCCAGCCGCGTCAGGCCGCGGAGTTTGCGCATTCGCTCTTCCGCCGCGCGGTTGTACATTAAGTGGGGCGACTGGTCGCCCGCCGCGCCACACCAACCAAGCACGCACAGGTCCTTGCCGTACTGCTTCCGCAGCAACTCCCGGGTTTCGTGCCAGAAGTCGGCGTTGACGGCGCTTCGGCCCTCGACTTCCTGGGAAGGGCAGGCGACGTTGACGGCCATTGCGATGAGCTTCTTTTGGGCGTTCCAGAAGAAGAGCACCCCGATGCCGTGGTCTTCGTATCCTTCGATGCTTCGGAAGTCGGGCCGGTTCGTCTTGCCGTACATTTGGGCCGTGCCGTTGGCGTAGACCACGCGCCGGTTGATCGCCACCACCGCGTGTCCCAGGCCCCAACTCACGCCGCCTGGCTTTCGGCCCTCCCACGCCTTGACCACTACCTCGCCGAGCCGGTCGAGCAGGAACTCGACATACTCTGCCGGCTGCATAACGCCCTCCTTTGGTACGACGTAGTTGCCTTCAACCATGACCGGCCCGGTATGAGTATGGGTTGCACTTAGGAAGAGCTTTCGCACGTCGAAACCGGGAAGCCGCGACTTCACCCGCTCCCGAAATCGCGCCTGGATGTCCTTGCGTATCGCCACCAGGTCGCAGGAGACCATGATCGCCTGGTCCAGCACCTTGTCGCCGTCGCGTGATTCCAGGGCCAGCGCGGTAGCCGTTACGGGACTCTCGACTTTTTTGGCCACCCGGGTGTGGAATTGCCCGGACAAGGCAACCGGCTTATCCGGCGTGATGCTGGTGGTTGCCGCTCCGACCAGAAATTCCGCCGCTTTGGCATCCGCCGCGCCGCCCGAGTAGAAGGCGGCCAGGCAAACGAGCAAAGCGGCAAGCAGGTTTTGACTGGTGTGAAAATTCACGGGACCGAAGTAGCGTCCGTCGTTCATAGCAGTACTCCAATTTCAAGAGGTTTCTGTCCGAGGTCCGCGGCCGGACCTTGCGGCAGGAGAGCCCGTCACTTGGACTCGAATGCAGGACAAATCCAGCATAGCAGATTGCGCGTGGCAGTCAATTATAATATGTTGCAATCAGATTACGGTTTTCTGCAAGAGAAACAACTTGCGTAGTCGTTCACGGGGTAAGGAACAGAAGGAAACGAAGGAAACGAAGTAACAAACGACAAGACACCAGAGTTCACAAAAGCTTGTTTTCCTGACAGCCTCTTCCCTCAGCCCCCGGCTTTGCCGGGGGACGGGTGAAATAACGGTTGAACGCGGATTCTCGGCGCCGCCCGCCCCCCGGCAAAGCCGGGGGCGGAGGGACAAGCGCGCATGTTTTGATTGCGGCCGAAGGCCACGCCATGCTATAATACCGGCTGTACCCTCCAATTGCTGCCCTCCGTAGTACACGCCATCGAGTGTCTGGGGGCTTTTTTCTCAGGAAGCCTGCCATGATTCACGAGTCTAGAAGTAGTACCTGGAATGGGTGTTCTGTGACTGTTCGTCTCCTCCTGGCAGCCGGCGTTCTGGCGGCAGCCTGTTACCCGGCAGGCGTTTTCGCGGAGAAGGACTACAAAGATCGGCTGCCTCGTGTTCCGGCGCTTTCGCCGGCCGCGGCGATGAAGACGTTCGCAATCATTCCCGGGTTTCGCATCGAACTGGTTGCCGCCGAACCGCTGACCGCCGACCCGGTCGACATGGCCTTCGACGAGAACGGCCGGCTCTGGGTAGTCGAGTTGTACAACTACACTGAAGACGACACGCGGAAGAAGCACGGCAAGATTCGCGTTTTGGAAGATACCGACAACGACGGCCGGTTCGACAAGAGCACGATTTTCGTGGACGACCTCTCGTGGAATGCGGCCATTGCCTGTTTCGACGGCGGTGTGTTCGTCACGGCATGTCCGGACCTTCTGTATCTAAAGGATACCGACGGCGACGGCAAGGCCGATGTCCGCGAGGTGTTTTTCACCGGGTTCCCGCAGGTCAACATCAACTCCTTCGTGAACAGTCTGCGTTGGCGTTTGGACAACCGTTTCCATGCCATAGCTGCTGCCAGTGGGAAGCTCGATGCCGTGAAGTGGAACAGCGCGGGGGACCGCGAGCCGGTCAAGTTAAGCGTCGGTGGACGCAACTTCAGCTTCGATCCCCGCAGCGGGCATCCGAAACAGGAGAGCGGCCGCGGACAACACGGGCTGGGCCTGAGTGCGTGGGGAGACAGCTTCACCACAACCAACAGTTACCCCATCTATATGTTCATGTACGAGGACCGCTACATCGCTCGAAACCGCCATTTCGCCGCGCCGGCCGCCCAAGTGGGAATCGTGGGCAATCATCTGAAGTTCTATCGGACTTGTCCGGATGAGCCCTGGCGGCGGGCACGGTCGGACTACCGCGGGGGCGTTGCGAAATCGTCGGATAACGTGACGGGCAAGGTTGGCAACTTCACGGGTGTTTGCGGCACGACCATTTGCACGGGCACGGCCTTCCCTAAGAAGTACCAGGGAAACGCCTTTCTTTGCGAGGGGGCGGGCAGCCTGGTGCATCGGATGCGCCTGGAGCCGGCCGGCGTCGGGTTCAAGGCGTACCGGACGGAGAAGGAGCACGAATTCCTCACCTCGACCGACATCTGGTTCCGGCCGTGCCAGATGTGTAACGCCCCGGACGGCACGCTCTATTGCGTCGATATGTACCGCGAGGTGTTCGAGCATCCCCGCAGTATCCCCGACGTGATCAAGAAGCACCTCGATTTGGACAGCGGGAACGATCTCGGGCGCATCTTCCGGATCGTTCCGGAGGGGTTCAAGCAGCCGGCCCCGGTGCGGCTTGGCGGCATGACGACTGCTGAGTTGGTCGGCCTCCTGGAGCATCCCAACGGCTGGCACCGCCGGACGGCCAGTCGGCTGCTGTACGAGCGGCAGGACCTCAAGGCGGTCGAACCGTTGAAGAAACTGGCCGCCGAATCCTCGTCTGCTTTGGGGCGCATGCACGCGATGTATGCACTCGACGGGTTGAAGAAGCTCTCGGCCGACGTGGTGCTCGCCCGGCTTGGAGATTCACACCCGAGAGTACGCGAACACGCCATTCGATTATCCGAAAAACTACTCGCCGAATCTCCCGAGTTGCGCAAGAAACTCTGCACGATGGTCGACGACGACTTGCCACGGGTTCGCTATCAGTTGGCCTTCACGCTGGGTGAGATGCCGGACGCGGAGGCCACCGCCGCGCTGGCTGCCATTGCCGTACGGGATGCCGGAGACCGCTGGATCCGCACGGCCATAATGAGTTCGCTTTCTGGACGTGCGGGTGACATGGTATCGCAACTGGCCGCCAGACCGGACTGGTGCAAGACTGGCGCCGGCCGCGCGTTTCTTGAAGAAGTCTCCAACCAAACGGGACGGCAACGACACAACAACCAGATAGCCGTTGTGCTCGAGTTGCTGGAGACCTTGCCCGACGATCGGAAGCCGGTTGCCCAAACCATCCTTCGCGGCTTGAGCAGGGGCCTTGGCAAAAGTGGAACAGGGTTGCACAAGGCGCTTACCGTCGACGGTTGCAAACGAGCGGCGGAGTTGCTGACCGAGATGGTTGAATCGGCCAAGGTGGTTGCCGGCGACGAGAAAGCCTCTCCAGGCCGCCGCACGCACGCGATCGAGTCGCTCGATCTGGTCCCATACGAAGATGCCGAAGGGACTCTGTCCGGACTGCTCGACGGCCGGCAGCCGCAAGCGGTTCAGATGGCCGCGCTCAACACGCTTGGGAAGTTCCGCAAGCCGGAAGTGGCCGAGGTAATCATCGACGCCTGGTCCAGCCTGAGCCCCAACTTGCAAACCGCGGCGACCGCAACGCTGTTTGCCCGACACGACCGCATCATGGCCTTGTTGGCCGCCATCGAAGAGAAGCTGGTCAGCCCGTCGCAACTCGATGCGAACCGTATCCAGTACCTGCTGAAGCATTCCAACAAGGATATCCGCGCCAAAGCCACCAAGCTTCTCAGCGCCGAGCGGCTCGGCAGCCGCAACGACGTTGTCACCGACTATCGCCAGGCGCTCAAGATGAAGTCGGACGGCGCCCGCGGAAAAGCCGTCTTCAAAAAGGAATGCGCGATATGCCACAAGCTGGAGGGAGTGGGATACGATCTCGGCCTGCCGCTGTCGGATATCAAGAAACGCGGCGAGGAATTCATCTTGACGAACGTGATCGATCCGAATCGCGAAGTCAATCCGGAGTACCTCAACTACGTGGTAATTACCGACGGAGGCCTTTCGGTAACCGGCATGATCACGGCCGAATCGGCAACCAGCATCACTCTGAAACGGGCCGAGGGAGAAAGCGATACCGTGCTGCGGTCCAAGATCGACGAGTTGCAGAATACGGGCGTGTCGATCATGCCGGAGGGAATGGAAAAACAACTCAGCAAACAAGATATGGCCGACCTGGTCGCCTACTTGATGTCGGTCAAATGATTGCATGGGTGGCCGACAGCGCCGCTTGCGGCTTCGCAGCACGCTGATTCCAAATCGAGCAGCCGTCGCTTGAGCCGGACTCCGCCGGGGGCGGAGAAGCCACCCAACCGGCCGTCGGCCGCAACAACCCGGTGGCACGGGACGACCAGCGGGAGGCGATTGGCCGCCATGCGGTTCCCCACCGCCCGAGCAGCACCCGGTCGACCGGCACTGGCGGCCAGTTGTCCGTAGGTGAGCGTTTTACCCCAGGGGATTTGCCGACAGAGGTGGACCACGCGGCGTTGGAAGTCGGTCGACAGGCCCGCGTCGATCCGCACGTCGCGGAAATCCATCTCTTCTCCCGAGGCGTAAGCCTGTAACCGGGCGACCAGCCGCCGCTGCCAGGTGTCGGGCGAGGCCAGGGACGTCAATGGCCGGGCTAGTGCGGCTCGGGCGGCTTGTGGGCTGCGATGGGCAAACGTCAATCCTTTCAGCACGCTGCCCGAACTGATAATCGCCATCCAGCCCAGCGAACTGGGAAAAACAACAAGCGTGTGCAATTCGTGCGTAACCGGCATGGGTAATTCGGACCGGGTAATTCTGGCTCCAGACGCTTGCGACCCCCCCCCATTATGCCCGCAGCCAGACCGCCTTTGACAATCCAGCCTCAATGGCCCTATACTAAGGGTAATCTAATCGGACGAGCCGAGCTTGCCAACTCGTCTGTCGAGTCGGGTGGGCATGGCTGCAAATGGGATAAATTACGGGGAATTCCTTGGATGAATAAGTACAGTTCGTTGTGTGATGATTTTTACGTGAACATGAATCTTAGCACGGAAATGGAGCTTCCGGCCAACCGCGAGACTGTTCTCCACTTCTTCGAGCGTATGCAAAAGACCTACCCCACGATGCGAAACTTCTACGGCCGCGATCGGGGTGATTTCGTGCTGGAGGAAGACAAAGACACAGGTAGCTACCGCTGGTGTACCATCGAGCCACGCCGGGTCTGTTCCGGATACGTCAATACCGATTCGGTCGACAGCGCCATGGAGCAGCACAAATTGGTGCTCGAGTTGGCGCCTTACATGCTCTCCGTCAGCCCGCTGGATTGCGAAGCACTCGATCTGTTGTTCGGTTTCGATTTCACCTACCGGGGCAATCAGAATCAGGTGGTGGCCGAAGCGTTGGGAGTCGGTCCCGCGTTGGAACAATTGCCCGAGATTCCCGGCGCCAGAATAATCAACTACGAGCCGTCGCTCACCGTGGCACTCGACGATGATTGCCGGATGCAGTGCCGGTTAAGCGTCGAGACGCGAACCAACGCCCACCAGATCCGCATGGGTGACTTTCCCGAAGAACAACTCAGCGTATACGTCACCGCCCGGCAATACGGCAGCCTTGCTTCGGAGAGCACCTTCGGCGAGACCCTTCAGCATCTCGAGCAAGTATGCCACGACGTGCTCGACGCCCACGTCATCGAGAACATCTTGCACCCGCTGGCACAGACGATTGCCCTGAAATAGCGGCACCGCCGGGTAGTCAGGCAACTCTTACTTGGCCGGTTTCGGCTCGGTTTGCTTGGTGACGATGTTCTGCTCGACGATCGACTCCTTGGCGGCGGCGACGTCCAACGGGGGCTTCCGCGGCGCATCGCCCCGCTGCACGTCGACAATCACGTTGGCGACGATCACAATCCGCCGGCACTTGTCGTCGGCCGCAACGGCCTCGGCGTCCAACCCGGCAAAACCGTTTCCGGAGATTACAATGTCGGACGTTCCGGCAAGCCGGATGCCCGTGGCCTCGCACTTGTAGTTTTTCGTCTTACCGCCGATCCAGTTATTGGTGAACTGGTTTCCGGTGACGGTGATTCGGCCGCTTTGTGGCCCGATCGAGAGTGCGTGTGGAGCCACCACCACGAAGGTATTGGCCGAAACGGTGCAGCCCCATGCGTCGCGCAGGTCGACGCCGCCGCCGAAGTTGTGCGCGATTACATTCGCACTGATCGTGATTCCGTAGCAGTCGCGTTCCAGGATGACGGCCGTCCCCTTGCATTCTTCGATCATGTTGCCCGACAGTACCGAACCGTAGGTGTTTTCGATCACCACGCCGTGGCGGAGGTGGTCGTCCAGGTTGTTACCGTTCATGCACAAGTTGAAGCCGTCGATGAAGCGGACGGCATCCTGGTTCTCCTCGAAGTGGTTGCCGTTGACAACCGTGTCGTGCGCGCCGACGGCGTACAGTCCTGCCTGGCCGTTGTAAGTGATGATGGAATCGGAAACCCGGGCGTCCTCGCGGCAGGTCACCATGTTGATTCCATGTCGGCCGTTGTGGTCGATGCTCATGCCGTGGACGTAGAGTTCCTCGACATGCAGTGCCAGCAGTCCGTCGCCGCTTTTTGGATTGCCGCTGATGCGGAAATCGGCCACCTGCACCCGCCACGCGCGCCATTTTCTGGGCGGCGGGTCCTGATTGGGGCCGAAGGGGCGCAAGATCAGGGCCGGCTTGCCCGACTCGTTCTTGTTAATCAGATGGGTGGCCGCTCCGGAACCCTCGATTCGTGTGTTCTCGCGCGAAAGGACCAGCGGCTCGGTCAACTCGAAGTTGCCCGGCGGCAGTTTCACCAACCCGCCGGCTTGAGGTAGCGCGTCGAAGGCCGCCTGAAGGTTGGGGTACTTCGATGCGTCGATCACCGCTGGGCCGATCCGGGGCTGTTCGGCGTTCGGCTCGGCGGCGGCAGTTTTCGCGACTAGAAGCAGAGACAACGATAAGGCCGCAAGTACGCTTGGAAATCGCATGATGTGCTCCAGATGGTTGGATTGCCAGTATGGGAGCCCATGTCTACTTGGCCGGTTTTTTCGCAGGCGGGGCGGGCTCGGTTTGCTTGGTGACGATGTTCTGCTCGACGATCGACTCCTTGGCGGCGGCGACGTCCAACGGAGGCTTCCGCGGCGCATCGCCCCGCTGCACGTCGACAATCACGTTGCCGGTAATCACCAGGCGCCGGCACTTGTCGTCGGCCGCAATAGCCTGTGCGTCCAGGCCGCTGAAGGTGTTGCCCGAGATGGTGATGTCACAGGTTCCGGCAAGGATGATTCCGGTAGCCAGGTTAGGTTTTCCCACCCTCCGCGGCTTGCCGCCGATGAAGCTGGCGGAGAAGTTGTTTCCGGTAATGGTGATTCGGCCGCTTTGTGGCCCGACGCGAACACCCAGGACGGGATCGATGACAAAGGTATTGGCCGAGACAGTGCAGCCCCAGGCGTCGCGCAAATCGACGCCGCCGCCGAAGTCGTCGGCGATTACGTTTGCGCTAATCGTGATGCCGTAGCAGTCGCGGTCCAAAATAACGGCCATGCCTTGGCATTCCTCGATCATGTTGCCCGACAGCACCGAGCCGTAAGTGTTCTCGATCACAACTCCGTGCCGGGTGTGGTCGTCGATATTGTTTCCGTTCATGCAGAGGTTGAAGCTGTCGATACAGCGTAGTGCGTCCTGGTTTTCCTCGAACTGGTTGGCGCCCACGACGATATCGTGGCCGGCCTGTATGTTTACGCCGGCCAGCAGGTTGTAGGTGAAGATGCTGTCGGCGATGCGTGCGTCCTCATAGCAGTGGATCAGGTTGACGCCGTTTCCGCCACAGTGATCGACGCTCATGCCTTGGATGTAGATTTCGTCGATATTGGTTGCCTGGATGCCGTCGCCGCTTTTCGGCTGAGTGCTTTTTGCGTTGACCGCCTTTGGATCGCCGCAAATGCGGAAGTCGGCCAACTGAACTCGCCAGATTCGGGCTTTGGGGTTCTTGTCGAGGTCCGGCGGCCGGACAATCAAGGCCGGTTTGCCCTGTTGGTTGCAGTTGATCAGCTTGGTGGCCGCGCCGGCGCCTTCCACTCGCGTTTCCCCGCGTTGGAGCACCAACGGCTCGGTCAATCTGAAATCACCCGGCGGCAGCTTCACCAATCCGCCGGCTTGGGGCACGGCGTCGAAAGCCGCCTGGAGGTTGGGGTACTTCGACGCATCGATCACCGCGGCCGGCCTGTTGTCCTTCTTTGGCGCCGGCTCGGCCGCCACGGCCCAAGTACAAGCAAACCCGATTGCCACGAACAACAGCGATCCCACGCCCGGCGTTCTTGCGATACTCATGATACGATCCTCCTCAAACAGGGTTGACGGATACCAGTGGACAAGATCAAGGTACTACAAGCGGCGGCCGATCGCAAGGGCCGTGCCGCGCGAGGGTAGGAATCGCCGGAAACGGCACCCGGGCGGTTCATCGGCAATGCAAGCATCGACTATTCAAGTATGGCTCATCCGAAAAGTTCTGCAACATCAAACTTGGCTATCAGCTTTCAGCTATCAGCCGCTGAAAACAGCGCTTTTTTGCGGGGTTTCGGGCTGATAGCTGACCGCTGATAGCTGACAGCTCACAGCAGCCCACGTTGCATTACTTATGCGATGAGCCATATTCACTCAACGGCACGACAGACTCAAGAAAGTGCTCGAAAGCCCCGTCCTGGTTGACACAGAGGCTTAGCAAGTATTTGATGGCATGCGACCACTCAAACTCGACATCCCGATAAGCCAGAAAGGCTTTGAGCGTCTTCTCGACGGCCTGCTGGCAGTGGAAGCAAGCGGCCGCGGGCTCGGGCCGCGGCAGATCGATGGACGCCCGGGCAACAGTCAAGTCGGTCCGAGCCCGCCCGAGCCACTTTTGGACCAATTCCAGTTCAGGCCGCATAAATCCGTTTCCCCTTTTTTCTCACCTCGTAGGGCAGTGAAAACTTTACCGGCGTCCATTTTTCTACGCTTTGACGGCGATACAAAACAAGATCCACTGCAATGCCAGTGGCCGGCAGGGCCAGGTAGCCCCGGCCGGCCAGCTCGTGCAAATCGCCAGCCTCATCGTCCACGACCACGAAAAGGTCCAGGTCACTGTGCTTATGCGTTTTGCCGCTGGCCTGCGAGCCGAAGATGTAAATCTCCCGGGGCTCGAGCACCTCGACCAGGCAGTCAACGATTTCCTGCAGCAATTGATCGTTTAGTTCAGACATGGCCTAATTATACCTGCGACCCGAAGCAGTAGCAAGTCCAGCGTCCGCATGAATACTCCACCAACCAATCCGAAATCCGAAATCCGAAATCCACAATCCGCGTTCACGCTTGTCGAGCTTTTGGTGGTAATCGCGATCATCGGCATCTTGATCGCCTTGCTGTTACCAGCCGTGCAGGCTGCGCGTGAGGCGGCACGTCGGATGCAGTGCACCAACAACCTCCGGCAGATCGGTCTGGCCATTCTGAACTACGAGAGTACACATCACGTGCTGCCCGCCGGTTGCTGCGTCGGCGTGCCGGGAAATTGTGTGGGCGGCGACTGCCGGGGGACGGGATTTCTGGTCGCTATCCTACCGTTTCTCGAGCAGGGTAGCGTCGAAGCGCTCTACCAACCG
>JAUWJC010000364.1 GCA_030607895.1 Pirellulales bacterium | reverse complement strand
CGCCGCGTGGCCGCGGCGGCTAAACGCAACTGTACAAACCACTGTACAACATGCGCGCACCGTGCGCAGAAGTTGTGACACAAAACTCCAGATTACACTCTACCCCACCCACGGAGAAGGGATCAAGCCGCACCACCCGACCGGGCTATCGCGATTGCTAACCGGCCGGCGACCGTGTAAAATGAGGTGTTGTAACAATTCGACTGTTTGATTTGTGTAGGGTGGGCATTGCCCACCACAAGATGTCGTATGTCGGTGGGCAGTGCCCACCCTACATCTTGGCCACCATGGGCGAAGTCAAACAGTCGAAGCAAGTGCCTGTCCTAGATGGGGGAAGTAGTGGAACGCAGCACCGCCGGGCCCGAGGCAATCTCGGCCGGCCGATCCGATCGGGCGCTCGAGCGAGCTTTGGTCGCGGCCCGGACCGCCGAAGACAACCGTGGCCGCGACATCGTCGTGCTCGACATGCGCGAGTTGACCACGTTCTTCGACTACTTCGTGATGGCCACTGGCACCAGTCGCCGACAGCTTCACGCCATGAGCGAGGAGATCGACCACGCCCTGGAAGAAGGGATGGGCGACCGGCGGCTCGGCATCGAAGGCTACAACGAAAGCCGATGGATTCTGCTGGACTACGGCGACGTGGTCATCCACCTGTTTGAAGCGGAGACCCGCCAGTACTACGCGCTGGAAGACCTTTGGGCTCGGGCCAAACGAGTGCCGTTCGAGGGACGAGGGACGAGGGACGAGGGGTGAGGGGAAGTTTCGTTTTCCGGTAGTCGCCGACAACGGTCAGTTGCCAATGTTCAATTGCCAACTGTTGTCCCTCGGGGATTCGCTGCGCTCATCCCCGGGCGTTCACCACCCACTATCCACTGACCACTATCCACTAATCACTATCTACTCATGAGTATTCTGTCTGAACTGAAGATCCGGTTTCGCCAAACCTTGATCGATCTGGTCGAAGAGCCGGAAGAACTGTTGGAGATGATTCGCCGCGGCCAGGATCCCCGATTCGGCGACTACCAGGCGAACTTCGCCATGACGCTGGGTAAGCGGCTGGGACGCCCGCCACGCGAACTGGCCGCCGACATCATCAAACATCTCGACGTTGCCGGGTTCTGCGATCCGCCCAAAGTGGAGGGACCCGGTTTCATTAACCTCCGCGTCCGCGACGACTGGCTCAGCCGGCAGCTTGCCCGGGCGGTAGCCGACCACCGGCTAGGAGTCCCTACACTCGCCGATCCGCGGACCTACATAATCGACTACTCGGCGCCCAACGTGGCCAAGCCCATGCATGTGGGTCATATCCGTTCGACGGTCATCGGCGACGCGCTGGCCCGCACGCTCCGGTTCCTCGGGCATGACGTAATCACCGACAACCACCTGGGTGACTGGGGTACCCAGTTTGGCATGATCATTTACGGGTACCGGCACTTTGTCGACAAGAAGGCCTATAAAAAAACCCCGGTCAAGGAACTCGCCCGGCTGTACCGGCTGGTCCGCCAACTGATGGACTACATCGAGGGGAAACGGCAGTTGGTGTTGGGCGGGCTGGAAAAGGCAATTGCCGAGCAGGAGACCCGCCTGGAAGCCCAGCGAGAAGCCGCCGGCGCGACCCGAGGTAAGAAACCAAACAAGAAAACGGCCAAGGTGCTCGGGCGTTTGGAAGGCGACCTCGAGCAGGCCCGGGCGGAACTGGAGAAATTGCAAAACAAGCTGGCCGCCGTGGAAAGCGACCCCGTCCTGTTGAAACTGGCCGAAAAGCATTCCGACATCGAATCGGCCGTGCCGAGGGAAACGGCCAAGCTACATTCGGGCGACCGGCAGAACATGAAGCTGTGGCGGGAGTTCCTCCCCTCGTGCCTGAAGGATATCCAACGAATCTACAAACGGCTCGATATCGAGTTCGACCACACCCTGGGCGAGAGCTTCTACAACGGCCGGCTGGCCGCTATCGTCCAGGAACTGCGCGACAAGGGCATTGCCCGGCAAAGCGACGGCGCCATTTGTATCTTCGCCGAAGGGCACGACGTGCCCATGCTGATCCGCAAACGAGATGGTGCGTTTCTGTATGCCACCACCGATCTGGCCACAATCCGCTACCGGATGGAAACCTGGCGGCCCGACGCCGTGCTGTACGTGGTCGATCATCGTCAGAGCTTGCACTTCGATCAACTCTTTGCCGTCGCCCGGCTGATGGGCTACAAAGACGTGGAATTCGAGCACGTCAGCTTCGGAACCGTGCTGGGCGCCGACGGTCGGCCATTCAAGACCCGCTCCGGCGATACCGTCGGCCTGGAGAACCTATTGAACGAAGCGGTGCTGCGCGCCGGGGCGACTGTCTGCGACAACGACGACGCCAAGCCGACCGGCCCCGAGCTATCTCCCAAGCAAAGAGCACAAGTGGCCGAGACGGTGGGTATTGCCGCCCTGAAGTACGCCGACCTCTCGCAAAACCGTACCAGCGACTACGTCTTCAGCTACGACAAAATGCTGGCCATGAACGGCAACACGGCCACCTACATGCAGTACGCCTACGCCCGAGTGCGGAGCATCTTCGCCCGAGGTAACGTCGATGTCGACGCCCTTCGGGCCTCCGCCACGCGCATCCTGCTCGACACACCCGCCGAGCGGGCGTTGGCAATCGAACTGCTCCGTTTTTCCGAAGCATTGGATCTGGTAGTGGCCGACTATCGCCCGAATCAGCTTACCGCTTATCTGTTCGAGTTAGCCAACCGCTACTCGGCCTTTTTCGAGCAGTGCCCCGTCCTCAAGGCCGAGACCGACCAACTCCGCCAAAGCCGCCTGCTGCTCTGCGACCTGACCGCCCGGACCATTCGCAAGGGCCTCGAACTGCTGGGTATCAACGTGGTGGAGAAGATGTAGAGAGGCCGAAAAAGGGACCAGGTTTAATTTGCCGCCTGCCGCCCGGAGGGTGCTTCGCACAAATTAAACCTGGGCCCTTTTTCGGCTACTTGACGACCGCCGACGGGATGTTCGGGCTCTTTGGGTTCACAACGACGGTCTCCGCCGAGGGAGAGATGACCAGGTCCATGTCCTCCATGGGCACGGCGCCCATCAGCACCGATTCGCCAATGACGAGAGCCCCCGTGAAGCAGGTGCGATTCTCAAAGCGGATTTGAAGAGGTCCCACGTAGGGCACGACGTGTGATTTCTCGTCGGCCGTTGTAACCTCCCTCTTCTCGATTTCTTCAAGCTGGAGTTGCACGGCAACGTGCTCGGGAATGCAGATCGTCACGGCTCCCGTATCCACAAGCGCTTTGACGTCGATAGGTTTCAAGCCACTGTTTTTCGGATTGGCCAATTCCAGATCCACATGAATCAAGCCCATGATTGCAGCCCTTCACGATTGTCTAGTTGAGCCTTGAATATGAGTAATTCAATCCATAGTAAGAGTATATGACATGTCCTCCGCGGCCGCAAGAAGGAAACGCGGATTTCGCCTTTCCTTGTAGGCCGATAATTCAGTATCATCGGGCTATCTTCAGGAACACCCCATGCCCGAATTGCCCATGCCCGACGACAACCGACTGGCGGCCGAGAAGGTCCGGTCTTTCCCCACCACGCCCGGGGTCTACCTGATGAAGGACTCGGCGGGTCGGGTGATCTACGTCGGCAAGGCGAAGAACTTGCGAAGCCGGGCCGGCAGCTACTTCCTCAAGGCGGCCGCCGAAGGGCAGCGAACGGCCAGGCTCGTCCGCGAAATTCGCGATATCGACTACCTGGAGGCGGACAGCGAGATTGACGCACTGCTGGTCGAGGCCCGGCTCATCAAGGACATCCTGCCTAAGTACAATCAAGATCTGCGCGACGATAAGACGTTTCCCTACCTGGAAATCTTCACCCGCGAACAGTTCCCCCACGTGCGGGTTACCAGAGAACCGAAGCCGCGAGGCACCAGGCTGTACGGCCCGTTTGCCAGCGCCGCCGGGTTGCGCGGCGCGCTTTATGTGTTGCAAAAGATATTCAAGTTTCGCACCTGCTCGTTGGACATCCGCCAAGACGACCGGCGCTGGGAGTGGTTCCGCCCTTGCCTGCTGGCGTCGATAGATCAATGCACCGCGCCGTGCAACTTGAGGATTTCCAAGGAGGAGTACCGCAAGGACATCCGGCGGTTGGAACGGTTCTTGGAAGGCAAGAAGAAATCGCTTATCGAGGAGCTGCACAAGGAGATGGCCGCCGCGGCCGAAGCGCTCCGCTACGAAGAGGCCGGCCGGCTACGCGATGAGGTCCGCCTCTTGGAAACGCTCGACCAGCGTGGTGAACTCGACACGCACGTGCAGCCGGAAGTCTTCCACGTTGACCCTCAAAAGGGGCTCGTCGGCCTTCAGAAGGTCCTGCATTTGCCACGCCCGCCGCGAACGATCGAGGGCGTGGATATTGCGCACCTGGCGGGCAGCCAGACGGTGGCCGGCCTGGTCCAGTTCATCGATGGGCTGCCTTTTAGGCCGGGCTACAGGCGTTTTAGAATCCGGTCGGTCGAGGGGATCGACGATGTGGGCTGCATCCGCGAGGTGGTCCACCGCCGGTTTGCCCGGCTCGAGGAAGAAGACCAGGTCTTTCCCGACATTCTGCTTGTCGACGGCGGCCGGGGGCAACTCAATGCGGCATTGTCGGCGTTTTCCGCCCTGGACATCGAGCCGCCGACGGTCATCTCGCTGGCCAAGCGCGAGGAGGAGGTGTTCCTCGCCGATGCGGCCGAGCCGCTACGGTTGAGCCGCCACTGTTACGCCCTGCGCTTATTGCAGTACGTCCGCGACGAAGCCCACCGTTTCGCCCAGCACTACCATCACATCCTGCG
>JAUWJC010000522.1 GCA_030607895.1 Pirellulales bacterium | reverse complement strand
GGCAGTCGAAGTCGGCAAGGTGGCGTTCCTCGAAGAATCGGCTGCCACCGGCGACGAGACACTGCTGAAGCTCACCCGGGCAATCGGCCCCATGGCCCGGGCCCGCCTGGGGGATGCGAAGCTGGCCTTTCGCATTTGGCAAGGGGCCGGGCGGAAGATCGCCAATGCGGAACTGAAAGCCGAATGCGAAATGCAAACGGCCGATATCGCCATTAGTGACGCCGTCAACGCCACCGCGGCCAAGTCACTGCTGGAAAGTGCCATTAGCCATTTCCCAAAAGGGAATACGGGCGTTCCGGCCAGCCGGTTGCAGCGAATCTGGGGTGACTACCACGCGCTGACCGGCGATGGCAAAGCCGCTCGAAAAGCCTATCTCCAAGCCGAAAAACTCCTCGCCGCCACCCGCACGCACACCGAACGAACCGCCTGGCAAGGCGCCTACAGCCGGTCGGCCGAGCAGTTCCTCAAGACGGGCGAGTGGGACCGGGCAATCGAGCAGATCCGGCTTTGGCAGCAGCAGTTCCCAATCGAGAAAATCGACGGCTACCTGGCTCTCAGCTACGCCCGGTACTTCGCCGGTCGCGGGCAGTACGCCCAGGCAATTGCCCAGTCGGAACAGTTGCTTGCCGTCAATCCCGATTCGCCGTACATCGACCAGCTTCTCCTGCTGGCCGCCGACTGCGAAGTCAAGCGCGGCCGGGTAGACAGTGCGCTGGCCACACTAAAATCGTTGTTGAAAGACTATCCCGGCAGCCCGCTGGTGCCGGTCGTGCGAAAGAACATCACCCGCCTAGAATCGGGTGAGATCGAAAAACCCAAGAAACGAAGGTGAAGTTGGAAGTCGGAGGTCGGAAGTCGGAAGGATGAATCCAGCCGCTTGCGGCTTCGCACTTCAACCCTCAACTTTCAACCCTCAACCCTCAACTCTCAACCCTCAACTCTCAAGGCACCAACCATGACTGCCATCCGACCGACGCTGATCCGCTCCGGCGTGCTTTTTCTGCTGCTGTTGACTATCAGCCAAACCCACGTCGAGGCGGCCAAGGTGGCCGTCGACCTGGGCGATTCGCAGGGAGTTACGCTGGTCGGCGCGTTCAACCGTTGGGACATGGACGGCAACGCTCGAAAGCCGGTCAACAAGGACGCCAAGATCGACACGCCGGAGGTTGACGCCACGGCCGTCAACATGGGCGACGGCAAATGGGTGTTCAAGAACCTGCCGAAGGGCAAATACGACCTGGTAATCATGGCCGGTGGCCGAGTGCGGATCGAAGGCTGGCACTATCCGCCCGTGCTCGAGTTCGACCCCTTCCTGCCGCCCGACGCCACCTGCAACGACGATGCCCGCGAGTTCATCGCCGACCACATCAAGAAGTCGCGGCATTACGAGAACAAGGTTGTCCCGCTCTGCATGGGCGGCGACAAGAAGGTGATCCGCGTGCTGGTCATGCTAATTCGCGACCTGCCCACCAGCTACATCAAAGGCGCCGGCACAATGCGGTTCGAGGTCTGGCAGTACACCTGGAATTACGGCGGCTGGCTCAAGGAAAAGCGTACCCGCGTATTGCACCGCGTGTTGCTGCAAGTAAGCGAGTTACGCAAATGGACCTGGCTCTGGGAACCCAAGCTGGGCGGCATCGAAGTGAAGAACTCGCCGGTAACCATCGAGTACCAACTTCCCAACCCCACCGCCGCCACAAAGCTCAAGGGCCTCCGGCCGTACTGAGCCGAAAAAGGGACCAGGTTTAATTTGTGCGAAGCACCCTCCGGGCCGTTCCGGCAAATTAAACCTGGTCCCTTTTTCGGCCCCAATCGAATTGTTGGTTATTTGGACAATACATCCAGCGGAACAACTTTTCCCACGGTTGCTGCCGGGTAGACGTAAAGTATTGCCACATAGCGAGTTGCGACTACGCCTCGCGTCCGAATGCATGGCGAAACGGGCCGGCGAATCGGACCATTTTCGCCCCCGATTTCGCGTCGTAAGCCGTTGCGAAGCAAGGACTTCTGATTATTGGACAGCGATTTGCCCGTTAAGATGGGCAAAACGACAGCCGAAAGTCCCTGCCTTCACACGACTTGCGACGTGCAACCCCCCCGGAGATACGACCGGCAAAAGGCGGCTGTCACCTTTTGCCCAAAAGGCCATCTGGACTACAAACCCATGAAAGTTTTTTGGCTTACAAGGTTTTGGACAGGATTAACAGGATTGACAGGATGGGAACCGATTTCGAGAGTTTATCTTGTCAATCCTGTTAATCCTGTCCGTCAACCCACTTGGGTTGCGGTCGAAGGCCGCGCCGTGCGTTTCGGTTGTCAAAGATCGAACGTCGGCACAAGGCCGCGGAGTGTAGCCACAGAGTGTACAAGTGTACCAAATCGCGGCCAGATTTCAACCCCAATTTTTGGCCATGAAATCCCGGAATACACCGGAATACCAGGGGGTTCCGCATTGACCGGCCAATGTTCGGCCCACTACAATCACCATGGTGAGGGTCAATCATGCGATTTGAGTTCGAATGGGATCCACGGAAGACAAGGCAAAACGCCGAGAAACATGGCGTGACGTTCGACCGGGCTGCCGGCGTGTTCCGAGATCCCAGGGCTCTTTCGGTTTATGACATGAGAGATGAATACGATTTCTCGAAAGGCGAACGGGGCAAGTTCTACCAGCAGGACGCCGTCTTCAACCTGCCCGTCTACCTCGACGAAGACAACCGCGCCTTCGTCGAGCAAGTAGCCCACCGCGAGAACCTCGACGTCTCAACCGTCGTAAACAGCCTCATCCGCGCGGACAGGGAAACACCCGGGGCGGTGGAGTAGGAAAAAGGGGACGCAGCTCTTTTTTGTACGCGAGTAAGAAAGAACCGCGCCCCCTTTTCCCCGTACCGTTTGTCAATAATTGGTATTGTGTCCCCGGAATTCCCGTGTCCCCGGAATTCCCCATTTTGGCCACCCGAAACTGGGGGAAAATGAGGCGGATTACCCCCCCAGACGGGCCGAATTTGCTAATTCTCTGCGGTAACACCCAAAGTAACTGGACAACGCGAATTGGATGTGTATACTGGAAGGAATCGTAACATTCCCATTCGTCAGTATGGTGCCATGCCCAAAGTGACAGCATGAGTGGAACTGCTATCCTCCCTTGGAAGATACGGCATCTTGAAACGCCGGTCGAACACGCCACTGACTGCGCGCGGCTGGCGTCGGACG
>JAUWJC010000322.1 GCA_030607895.1 Pirellulales bacterium | reverse complement strand
TACAGGAAACACGGTAGGGTGGGTGCTTGCACCCACGCGCAATGCGCACGGACAACCGAAAATTCGCGTGGGTGCAAGCACCCACCCTACGCATGTCTGTAATTAGGCCGAAAAAGGGACCAGGTTTAATTTGCCGGAACGGCCCGGAGGGTGCTTCGCACAAATTAAACCTGGTCCCTTTTTCGGTTCCGGGCGTTGTCAAATCACGTTTCACAAGGCGGCACGGCACTATAGTCACAAGAGGTCCCTGGTGAGCGATCTGACTGCCTTGGTAAAGGAACATGCCCGTGGAATGGGGGCCGATCTGGTGGGTATCGCACCGGTGGCGCGGTGGAAGCACGCGCCCGGGATGCTCTCTCCGCAGGCACACCTGCCGGAGGCCAGAGCGGTTGTTGTCATGGGCATCCATCACCCGGACGCTTCCGTGGAATGGGGCGGGCTGCCCAACAGCAACTATGCCGGCCCGTTCCAGATCGGCATGATCCCGAAGCTGGACACCATGTCGCATCGGATGGCCCGGTTCCTCGAGCGGCACGGGCACAAGAGCATTCCGATGCCGTGCACGGGTTACTGGCGGCATCGGCCGTACAAGGGCATCCGGTCGACCAACACTTCGAGCTTCTCGCACCGTCATGCGGCGGTGGCGGCCGGGCTGGGAGTGTTCGGCTGGAACAACCTGCTGCTGTCCGAGCGATTCGGCCCCCGCCAGCGGCTGATCTCGGTCATCACCAGCGCCGAACTCACTCCCGACCCGCTCTATCGAGGACCCGAGTTGTGTGATCGGTGCAACATGTGCGCGAAGCGATGTCCGGGCGACAACTTCTCCGGCCGGCTGGTGCTGGAGTCTGGCTTCGACGAGGTGCTGATAGAGGATCAGCACTACAAGTACGCGAAGCTGAATCGCTGGCGATGTCTGTGGGGCGAGCAGTTCGCCATGGATATGGACCGGCTGTCGGAATTCGACGTCAGCACGGAGGAGGACCTGTATCGGGCGGCAGGCCGGGGGGTGCGGCGCGTGGGTGGTGAGTTCGGCAATTGCTTCCGCTACTGTATGTCGCAACCCATAAGGTACTGGGACCGACAACATACGACCGCGCCGCGGAGGCAAAAACAACACAATACCATACCGACACGGCAACTTGTCGACCGGATTCGCCGGCTTGCCCGAATCAATGGGGCCGACAGGCTGGCCATCCAGCCGCTGGCCGATTTCGCCGACCGGGATATGCAGCAGACCGACGGCTATCCCGTAGAGCGGATGAGGGAGCATTTTTCCTGGGTGATTTCGTTTGCGTGCCGGGTACCGAGTTATCCGACGGGCCATGCGTTGCTCGATGACGACAGGGCCTTTTTGGAAGCGGCGGTCAAGGTGCGGCTTTCGGTTGCGGCTTACGACATTGCGGCCTACCTGGACGAGTTGGGCCATGAGGCGATGCAGGACTGGATGTCGCTTTCCTCGGCGGCGCTCAGGGATTTTGACAGAACACCCCCTCACCCGACCTCTCCCGGAAGGAGAGGAGTCTCGGAAGACCCGCCCGGGGAAGCCGGCTGCTATGAATTCTCAGAGGGTGAGCAACGGCCGTTCAGCCGCGGGGTGAGGTACAAGGTAGCCGCCCGCGATGAGATGGGTGTGCAACGCGAGCAGCAATCGATGACGGCAGGCGCAGCCGATAAGACCGACTCGGGCGACCGCGCCGAGCATTGCACGTCCTGTGCCGTTATCTGCCAGGCCCCACTGGACCGCCTGCAAGAGACAATTCACCCGGAGCAACCAGACCTGCCGCTGGACGAGTTCGAGCGGCTTGCGTGTATCGAGCAAATCGACGCCATTGGGGTCGTTTCCGTCGACAACCTGGAAGGGATACCCGGACTGCTCGACTTCAAAAAGGCCCTGCCCGGGGCACGATCCGTGGTCGTTCTGCTGATGGCCATCCCTGAACGGGTCGTCGAGCTTGCCGGCAGGCAGGAGGCCGAATGTGCCGTGTCGTACAGCTATCTCCAGTACCAGATATTGCGCGAGGTGCTGGGGGCCTCGGGCGATCTTGCCGCGTGGCTGGAGTGCAAGGGCCATCGGACATTGCCGCTGGCCGATTGCTCGCTGGGTTCGTTCCGCACGGTGGCTCCATACTGGGAGTTTGCCTGGGCGAAGCTCGGGCACCCTGATCTTCGGGCCAACGCGCCGGTGGCGGCGGCAGCCGGGCTGGGCCAGGTCGGCCGAAGCGGCCTGCTGCTGACGCCCCAGTTCGGACCGCGTCACGAGTTCGTCTGTGTTGTGACAACAGCCGATTTACCCCAGACCGGGCCGTTCGACGAATCGGTCTGCTTGGAGTGCGGCAAGTGCGCGGCGGCCTGCCCGGTCGGCGCCCTTCAAGAAGATCAAGTTGCGACACTTGAGATTCGCGGCCGGACGTGCGAGATCTACAGTCGACACGAAGACAGGTGTCAGTGGTCGCGATCGCTGGGGATGGTGGCAGAAGCCGGGCCATGCTGCATCGGCTGGAAGACACCTGATATGCCGATACCCGGCGAAATCAACCAGCAAACCGCACAGGAAGCACTCAACAAAAAAGACCCCTTGCAGGTCGTCGGATATCTCTATCCGTGCCAGGTTGATACGATTGTCCAGCGCTGCTTGCAGGCGTGTCCGGTAGGGACCTAATCCTCTCCCAGAGGGAGAGGGGACCTTCCGACTTCCGACTTCCGACTTCCGACCTCCGACTTCCGACCTGGCAAGACTCAGTCTGCCGTGAGTCGATAGGCAAACACCTTCGGCCGGCAGATTATGGCCACGCAGTCGCCCTGCCGGTCGACCGGCCGGCGGCTGAGGACTTTTCCTTGCAGGTCGAGTGCTTCGACGAATTTCGGCTCGGGCAATTGCCACCCCAGCGCGGCCCAGCGGAGCCGGACGGAGAACTCCGGCCCACCGACGGCGGGCAGCGGCGTGAAGACGAGTGCACGGCCGTCGAGGCTCAGCCGGCAACCTCCGGCAGTGATCACCGGTCCAAAGTCGATTGGCTTGGAGTCTGGATTCCGTCGGGCCAACAGCAGATCGGGCTTGGGTTTGTGCGGCGTCCAGGCGATTCCGTCGAGCCGGTCGCCTTCGCCCTCCAGCCGAATCGTCCCCAGCCGAATCCGCCGGCCGCCGTCGTCCGGGCCGGAAAGCGCGAGCCGCACGCCGGTCTCTCGATTGTAGATGCCCGCGCGAAGTTCCAAAGTTGCGCCCGGCTTGAGTCCTTTAGGCACGGTGGACGATGCCTTGGCGACGATCTGCCCCTGCCTGGCCGACTCGAACGTGCCGGGGTGATGTCCCGGCTGGAAGACAATCTCGTCGGCTGCGTCGCAGAAGTGAAGAAACGGCGACCAGCCGGCCGGAATCGGTTCGTCGGCCTGCCAGACCAGTGCCAACTCGAACTTCCGGTCGCCCAGGTACTTCAGTTCCTTCACTGCCGGCCGAATGGGTAGCCTGGTTGCGACGACACGCCGGCCGTTGACGTAAAGTTGCCGGGCCGAGCGGGCCGTCTCGACAATGACGCCGTCGCGTCGGGTAATCGAGGCCTCGACCGGTCCTTTGTCCGTCGGCACCCGGGCCAGGAAACCGAACTCCGGCAGCGTCCCGCCGGCCACGGTCCAATCGCTCCGGCCCCGGTTGACCCAAACCTCTCCTGCGCCGTCCCAGCGGACGTGCTGCCGGTGGATATTGTCGCCGACGAACTGGACGCTTTCAATCCGCCGCATTGCCAGCGCCCGCATCAGTTCGCCAAGCAGCCAGTATTTTCGGACGACGTTGTATCCGAACGGTTCGGGCACCATTGCCGGGTGGCCGGTGAGCACTTCGGTGGCGATGTAGTCGTCGCTGTAGATACCGTGCAATCGCGGGTCCAGCCCGGCCGCGTATCGTCGGAGTAGCCGGCCCCGTGCAAGATGAACCGGTCGTGATGGGCCATGTCGAACCAGGGGATTCGCTCGGCGTCGGCGCAGCGGATCGGCCAGACCATCCACCCCATTCTGCCGCCGGGCGGAGTGCCCACGCGCAAGTGTTGCGTGTCGGCCCCGTCCAGCCAACCGATGAGTTGGTCGTGTCCGGCCTCGGAAGTCTGAGGTGCGTCATCACCCAGCAGATCGCGGATCCAGGCGAACAACTCTCCCCAGGTATCCCGGCTGGACACGCTGGTGAAGAATTGGCCGTCGGACGTCCAGTATTCGTACGGCCGGACGCTGGTCCAGACGTCGATGAAGTAGGCCGTCGGCGCCAGATGCTCGCGGATCAGCTTCAAGTTGCGTTTCAGCGGCGGCGCCACGCGGTCGGACCGGTAACGGTACGATCGGGCGTCTCGGCCTTCATTGAGCCAGGCTTTCACCGGGGAGCCCGACTGATTGAAGGCGATGTTCTTTTCGTAGGAGAAGTCGTCGGCGTCGGGATAGAAGTCGATGTAGTTGTCGTGCAGGCCGAACGGCACGCCGGAGTCTTTGCAGAGCCGGATCAACTGCCGCATTTCTTCCAGCGTGCCGTACTTGGAATTGGGCGGATAGATATCGGGCAATCGGTAGTCGTATCCCCATCGCTGCCAGTTGTGCCAAATAACCATCGCGTCGGTCAGTCCGTAGCGGAACGCCGTGCGCAGCGATTCGGTACTGGAACCATAATGTCCGCCCCACAGGTCGAAAACGAACCGCCCGGACGCTTTCCGCACGCCGCCGGCAGCCACCAGGCCGTTGGTGTCGCGCCACACTTTGGCCGCGCTCCAGACGTTTTCGTCCGGTATGAACGTTATGGCGGACGTGGTGGAGTCGTGCGCCACGTGCAGCGAATAGTGCCGATCAGCCGGCCGCACTTCCAGGCGAGTAGGCGGGACGTCGACCGCCTGGACGAGCGATAACCCGCCGGCAAAGTCGAATCCAACAAACGACGTCGCCAGCCGGTGCCCGCCAAAACCCAAGCGGAACGCCTCGGGTTTGCAGATCACGTTTCCCGGTCCGGCGTACACGCGTCGGACGGTTTCGCTCCACGGTCCGGCGGCCACGTCTTCGAGCTGGACGACTTTCCTGCAAAAAAAAGAAGGGTGAAAAGAAGAATGCATCTACCTGAGATTGACAAATTTGCCCATCTTAAATCGCCCTTGCATTCGTGGGATGCAAGAGTAAAAATAGTTTCTATTTCTACCTTAATCCTCTCTATTGTACTCCTGGAAGATATTAGGGTGGCCTTTCTTGGACTTGTCCTGGCCATCATTTTAGTCTTCTTGTCCAAAATTCCTTTATCTTTTGTCTTTGTTCATCTGAGATGGGTTCTTTTCTTTGTTTT